>DATARG010000043.1:0-12676 GCA_036264275.1 Candidatus Udaeobacter sp.
GATCGGGGGTTTGATGGACACCGTCGGCACGCTCACCTCGATTGCTCTGCAGTACGGCGTCCCACTCGAGAGTCTGGTGAAAAAATTCGCTTATCAGCGGTTCGAGCCGAGCGGGTTCACGAAAAATCCCGACATCCGCCATGCGACGAGCATCACAGACTACGTATTCCGCTGGCTGGCGTGCCAGTTTATCAAAGGCTATAAGGAGGCGACCGCACCGAATCGCGCGCAACCCGATCTACCGCTCAAAGAAATCCCCGACATCGAGAAGAAAGCACTTAACCGGCCCGTCAGAGATCTCGCGCGCACAGGCGACAAGGAAGTGCTCGACGTGATCACGGGTCATCCGTCTAATCATGGAAACGGTGGAGGAAACGGAAACGGCGCTGGTTCATCAGACCGAGTTACAGTAGCGCTCGGCAGCATCTTCATGGGCATCACTTGTTCCGTCTGCGGCAGCGATAAAGTCATTCGCGCAGGCGCCTGCGGAGTCTGCACCGAATGCGGAACAAGCCAGGGCTGCAGCTGAGGAAGAACCTGGGTTCCAGCTGCAGCATCGAATTTCGGAGTTCGGACGCTTTGCCTCCAAGGCGTAGATACACCTGATTGGACATGCAAGCACGCACGGCTAGAATTCGTCGCTCGCTTTTCATGGAATGAACAAACTCGACGCGCAGCGACAAAAAGAGATTCAACAGGCTGAGGAACTCCTTTTTACAGGACCCCAAGCGCTGGGGTTTGCGAAAGGACTTTTCCAAGGACATTTCGTGTCGGATTGGGTGATGCCGTATCCGCGCATCCCAGAGGCGCAACAGGGCGAGTTGGATCAAACGCTTACCGAGCTTCGCAAATTTTTGAATGCAGATCTCGACGCTGCGGAGATCGATCGGCAGGCGGACATTCCGCGCAGCGTTATCGATGGATTGGGACGCGTCGGCGTGCTTGGCATGACAGCACCGAAGGAATATGGCGGACACGGTTTCTCGCAGATGGCCAACTGCAAGGTGCTGGAGGAGATCGGGCGACGTTGCGCGTCGACATCGGTTTTTGTTAACGCGCATCACTCCATCGGGATCCGGGCGTTGCTGTTGTTCGGCACGCGCGAACAAAAACAAAAATGGCTTCCGAAACTGGTGACTGGCGAGCAGCTCGGCGCGTTCGCGCTCACGGAAAGGGAAGCCGGATCGGATGCGGCAAACGTGCAGATGCAAGCGCGTCCCAGCGAGGACGGGTCGCATTTCATTTTGAACGGCGAAAAACGGTATATCACGAACGCTGCGATTGCGCACGAGCTTACGGTAATGGCGCGCACGCCTGTGCCGGGCTCGGATAAAACCGCGGTCACGGCGTTTCTGGTGACACCCGACATGCCGGGATTCGAAATGCTCGAAGAGCGGATGCCGAAGACAGGAATCAAAGGCACGGCTACAGGACGGTTTGCATTGCGCGACGTCAAAGTGCCAAGGGAAAATGTTCTCGGACCTATTGGTAAAGGTCTGAAGGTGGCGCTGACGGTGCTCGATTTTGGACGGACCACATTCGGCGCATGCTGCACAGGTGCAGCCAAAACGTGTTTGGAATTAGCCGTCTCGCACGCGAACACCCGCAGGCAATTCAATAAGACACTGGGCGAATTTGAATTGGTGAAAAAGAAAATCGCCCGGATCGCGGCTGACGCTTACGCGATGGAAGCGATGACCACGGTCACCGCATCGTTCATCGACCGCGGCCTTGAGGACTACATGCTTGAGACCGCGATGTTGAAAGTGTTCACGACTGAACGGCTCTGGGAGTGCATCAATGACGTGTTCCAGATTTACGGCGGCTCGGCGTACTTCACCGATCTGCCACTGGAGAGAATGTTGCGCGACGCGCGGATCAACCAAATCGGCGAGGGGGCGAATGAGGTGCTCACTTCGTTTATCGCGCTAGTCGGAATGCGTGGACCGGGAATGGAATTCAAGGAAATCTACGACACAATGATGAAGCCATCGCGCGATGGCATGATCAAAGCGTGGGCGGCCGGAAAGAACCGCCTCATCGCGGCGGTTCGTGTGCCGGAAGTGCCCGTTCAAAGCGAACAGATGCGGGAGCAGGGGGGGCAACTCGGTCGATTGATCTGGCGTTTTAATTTCGCTGTTAATCGCGCCTTGATCATGTATCGCGAGCCGATCCTCGAAATGCAGCTTGTCCAGGAACGAATCGCAAATGCGGCCATGGATCTTTTTGCTTCGACGTGTGTGCTGAGTCGCATCGACAGCGAGTTTCAGTTCGTGAAGCGAAATGGCGATATACGATCGCCGAATCATGCCGCTGCAGAATTGTTTTTGCGTCAATCCTTCCGCCGCATTCGTGGTTTTCTCGCCGGGCTCACTGATAACGACGATGAAGCCGTGATCGCGGCAGCAAAAGCTTGCCTAACGAGTCCGGAACCGGGAACAATTGACACGAGCGGCGTTCAAAGCCTGTACGCCACCATCCGCTGAATCCAGCGAAGGTGATTTCGTAAAAATTTACCGACGGATTTGCTGCGGTACAAATGGTCGGCTGCGCGCGGAAGTGTTTCGGTTAAAGACTAAGCCCAACAATTCGCTGTGAATGACACGACCGCGGAACTGTCGCTATAGCACGTGGGGCTCCGCTAACTCGCTCTCAACCCAGCCGGCGAAGCTTCACCGGAGACCTGCTTTGGCTTGGCACAGGAAATATAATTCCCGCCCGTGCTGCCGTGCCAGCAGCACGCAATCACCCGCGAGCATCGTCGGACTCTATTATTATCTGCCCGGACGACGACCGTATATGTCCATCTGGGTAGCTGTGGTCGGAATTGCAGAGAGACGATCGCATCGCTGCGGAATGCGCGAACCACCCGCTATGACGTAACACATTTTCTTTGTCGTCTTAGCAGGCAACGGTTGCGACGGCAGCGCTACCACGTTCTTGCTCGGATCATTTGCGAACGCCGATACGCAGAAAGCGCAGGCGAAGATCCCTATTGCAAATCGGACCGACCAGCCGCACCCGCGACTCAGCCTGGTTCCTCTTCCCATGCCGTGATTGTGAGTCCGCTGCGAATTTAAGCAAGCTTATTCCCCGGCCCACTTGGCATTTTAAGGCCAGCCCACTTCCGGCAATTTACGCGAGAGATGCTTCAGTCCGTCCAAAGAAAATGTTCCAGGCGAATGTTGTTCAGTCGCGCTTTTGCTTCGTCACTGCGGCTGCCTCCGGCTGCGACGAGCTTATCATAGATCGCGACGGCAGATTCCCACTTTGAGTCTTCCTCCAACAATCGTGCTGCATTGAATCCTGCTTTGTAATACCAGAACAACTCGTGGCGCTCAGCGGGTCGCGACTCGTCCTCCAGAATTTTATAGAATGTCGCCAGTGCGCCGGGTCGATCGCCTTTTTTCTCGAGGCATAGTCCTTTTTTGAAAAGCGCCTGGTTACCCCAATGAACCGGGCCCTCCTTATCGGCAGCTAGTTGGTCGTAGGCCTCAATGGCACGTTGATAACTGCTCGGGTCTGTTGCGCCAGCCTCGAAGAAAATGTCGCCCTTCCCGCAAAGCGCCTCACGTTTTTCGGATATGCCAGCGTCACTCTTTAACACCTCATCATATAGGGCCAGAGCATCTTTAGGTTTCCCAAGCTTCCGCTCGATCACCGCTTCTTCGTTCCGCGCCGCCCAGCGCATCGCTCCGTTCTTTTGCACGACTTGATCAAATAAAACGAGCGCCCGATCGAGTGTATGCTCGCTCATGCTCGACATGGCTGATTCCGCTGCGAAAAAGAGCGCTTTCTCCGCGAGTGCGTCATTTGGATTCTCTTGCGCGATAATTTCAAACTGCGTCTGCGCGTTTGCGAAATCCTGGCGACGATAATAAACCTCAGCCAATTTCATTCGAACTTCCCGAGCAAATTGCGACTGGCCATGCTGCTCAAGAAATCGTTTTCCAAGCTCAACAACTTTTAATTCGTTTCCGCCGGCGGCTTCCTCTACCCAGATACGAAGATAATCCGCGCGTTCGGCAGCAGCAGCAGTCGGTTTGGACTCGATTGCGTGATCCAGGTCTTTTCGCGCTTCATCCAAACGCGGCGGCGAGGAATGAAACGCCAACTCAGCCAAGCCGACCCAGGCCTCCGACATCCGCGGATTTATTGGAAAATCACGAATGAACCGCTGCAATGATGCCGCAGCTTTTTTGTCGCCTTTGGCGGCCTGCATTAATCCTTCCTCCAATCGCAAATCGGCACGCGATTGCTGGTCGCCGCCCTGTTTTTCCAGTTCGTTGTAATCAGCAATGAAACGGGTGTGATTACCGACCTGCAACCAACCGCTTGAGGCGTTGAACAGCGCGGTTTTAGCCCAGGACGAATCGTGCCGGGCGATTTGTTCGAAGCCAGCTGTCGCAGTATCGAATCGCCTTGCCAAATACTGCGCTTGCGCAGATAAAAAATCGATCCGAGCCAGCAAACCCGCGTCGGGCCGCAGCAGACGCGCATCGTCAAGGATGGCTATTGCTTCATCAAAGCGGCCATCATCAATTTCAAATTGGGCAAAGTCGAACAGAGCAGGGGCAATGCCTGGCGATTTGATTTCTGTGCGTCGCAGATCTGTAAACAATTGCCGTGCGCGGTCTCTGCGGCCTGCTCTAATCTCCATCCGCGCGAGATACCAGCGCGCGAATGTTCGCCGCGGCTGTTCCGGCCTGCGTACCCACTTTTCCAGTTCGTTGCGTGACGGTTTGTGTTCAGCGCGATACAATTCATCGAGCTTCGCAAATATCAGCGGGAGATCCGGGTCTCCATGGTTACGATCGATGAAACGCTCTAGTACGTCATCCCCGGTCTCCGGCGTTTTGAGCTGCAAATGCGCGTCAGCGACGCCGAAGAGCGCGGCAACCAGAATGGGATGAGGCGTTCCTTCCGGCCGTTTCAAGATCGCTTCAAACATCCCGATCGCACGTTCCGGCCGGTGCGAAATCAGTTCGAGGCGGCCGCGTAACAGACGCCGCTCGCGCCGTTCCGCAACGGAAGCTGGTTGCAACCGCTCTAAAAAGTGGCGTGCCTCAGGAGCGTTGCCCAATTCGATATGCAGCTCAGCCGCCCGCAGTTGCGCTCGCGTACCCCATTCTTTATCATGCGCCAGCAGAATAAATTTTCTCAAAGCCTCCTGGCGTTTTCCTAAGGCGCGCAACGCGTCGCCTGCCCCGTAGACAGAGGCTCTCTGAAACGGCGAACTATCGTTACTTAGTCCCTCGTAAAGCGGCAGCGCATCGGCAAACCGTTGGAGCGCGGCCAGCGCCTGGGCGCGCCAGAATTTTGCCCACGGCAAGTCGCGTAACCGGGTGTCGGTCAGAAGAACCAGAGTCTGCTCCGGTTCGTTTGCGGCGACTTGCGCTTCCGCGAGTTTTTCGGCGACTGCGCGCCACTGCGGTTCTGACGGATTTTTGTTTAGCAGAGACTGCAACCTCACTACCGCCACCTCCGGCACACCTTCAGAAAGCGGCGTTGTTGCCTGCGCTATTTCAGCTGAGAAATCCGCGCGCGCGGCTTGAGTGAGTACGCCGATCAGACACGTAAGGCCTAATTGTCGGATGCGCGTCATCTTCTCTCCAGCATTGCCCGCAAATATTGACCGGTATGGCTGTCTGGAATGCTTGCAACTTTCTCAGGCGGTCCGGAGTCGACAACTTCGCCGCCATGTTCGCCACCTTCAGGACCCAAATCAATGATCCAATCGGCACATTTAATCATCTCAAGATTGTGTTCAATCACCACAATCGTATTGCCCGCGTTGCGGAGCTTCATCAAAACCTCCAGCAATTTTTCAATATCGGCGAAATGCAGCCCCGTCGTCGGCTCATCGAGGATGTAAACAGTGCGTCCGGTCGCTTTTTTGGCAAGCTCTGTGGCAAGCTTCACACGCTGCGCTTCGCCGCCTGATAGAGTCGTCCCGGCCTGGCCGAGTCGCAAATAGCCCAAACCAACGTCGAGCAGTGAATTGAGCTTTTCCGCGATGGTCGGCACGTTGCGGAAAAATCGCGCAGCTTCGTCTACGGTTAATTCGAGCACGTCTGCGATGTTCTTTCCTTTGTAGGTGATCTCTAGAGTTTCGCGGTTGTAGCGTTTGTTTCTGCAAACCTCGCATTCGACGTAAACGTCGGGCAAGAAGTGCATTTCGATTTTGATTAAGCCGCCGCCCTCGCAATTTTCGCAGCGACCGCCTTTGACATTGAAACTAAACCGACCCGCGTCGTAACCGCGAACCCGTGCGGCCGGTAATTGCGCGAAGAGTTCGCGGATCGGGGTGAACGCTCCAGTGTACGTAACAGGATTCGACCGCGGTGTCCGGCCGATCGGGCTTTGATCGATTACTACTACCTTGTCGATTTGCTCCAGTCCACGAATCGCTTTGTGATTGCCCGGTTTGTCCTTCGAATTGTAAAAATGTCGGAAAAGGGCGCGCCTCAGAATATCGTCGACCAAAGTCGATTTGCCGCTGCCAGAAACACCGGTCACGCACGTTAAGCAGCCGAGAGGAAATGCGACATCAATCTTTTTAAGGTTGTTTTCACTTGCGCCCACGACCGTAAGCCAGGCATCGGGCCGCGGCTGCGCGCGCTGTTTAGGAACGGCAATACGCGCCCGTCCTGAAAGATAATCGCCAGTTAAAGAATTTTTCGCGCGCGCGATGTCATCGAGAGTTCCCGCTGCCACGATCTCGCCGCCACGCGGCCCTGCACCTGGGCCAAGATCAAGAATGTGGTCGGCCGCCCGAATCGTTTCTTCATCGTGCTCGACTACGATGACGGAGTTCCCAAGATCGCGCAGTTTTCGCAACGTTCCCAGTAAACGCGAGTTGTCGCGTTGATGCAGACCGATGCTGGGTTCATCGAGAATATAAAGAACGCCAGCCAGACCGGACCCAATCTGTGTTGCGAGCCGTATGCGTTGGGCTTCGCCGCCGGACAGCGTGCCGCTCTCGCGATTCAACGTGAGATAGCCGAGCCCAACCTCCAGGAGAAATTGCAAGCGCGAGCGAATCTCGCGGACAACATCTGTTGCGATGGTCTGCTGCTGGTCGCTCAGGTCGAGACCGCCAATGAATCGGAACGCGTCTTCCACGGTTTGCTGGCTGAACTGATGGATATTCAATTCCCGGGCCTCTCGGGCCTTGATTGTGACAGCCAGGATTTCCGGTTTGAGTCTTGCGCCACCGCAGACCTTGCAGGTCTCACGAGTCATGAATGCACGAATGCGGTTCCGCGTGAATTCGCTCTCGGTTTGCTCATAAAGGCGCTGCATTTGTGGCACGAGTCCCTCGAACGGTTTTGTGATTTTCTTTTCGCCGTTGCCGCCAAACTCCATTTCAACGGGCTCGCCATTTGTGCCGAAGTAAAGCGCGGCTTTGAATGCTTCAGACAAATCGGTGAATGGTACGTCTTCCTTCACGTTGAAGTGTTTGGTCAACGCATCCTGCAGATGCCGATAGTAGACGCGCATGCGTTTTGTAGCGCGACGCCAGGGTATGATTGCCCCTTCGGCCAGCGTTTTGGTTTGGTCGGAGATCATCAGCTCCGGATCGACTACCAATTGGGTGCCCAGACCGTGGCACGCAGGGCAAGCGCCCAGGTGGCTATTGAAAGAAAAATGTCTCGGCGTCAACTCGCCTAGATTGAAGCCCGTTTCAGTATTCCCGTAATCGGTCGAATAGCGGCATTCCGCCCAATGATCACCTGCAGCCGGAGTTTGGCACAAGAGGACGACCCGATTGCCGCCCCATTTGAGAGCCGTTTCGATTGAGTCTGTCAGCCGCACTCGAATGCCATCGCGAACGACAAGCCGATCCACCACCGCTTCAATCGTGTGCCGCTCGCTTTTCTTCAGCCGGATCGGCTCGGTGCGATCCAGTTCTATCATCTGTCCATCGATGCGCGCACGAACAAATCCTTCACGCTTGATTTTTTCGAGCACGTCCCGGAATTCACCGGATTGATTTTCAATCAACGGTGCGAGCACAACGATTTTTGTGCTCGGTTCGTACGCCAGGACCTGATCGACGATTTGCTGAGGCGTTTGGCGGCTGAGCGGCCGGCCCGTGAGGGGATCGTGGGGTCGGCCCACCGCGGAGAAGAGGACCCGCAGGTAATCGTAGATCTCAGTCGTGGTTGCGATTGTCGATCGTGGATTCGCGCCGGCGCTGCGTTGTTCGATCGCGATAGCAGGCGACAAACCTTCGATGAAATCGACCTCGGGTTTTTCCATCTGATCGAGGAATTGCCGTGCGTAAGCGGAAAGACTCTCGACGTAAGGGCGTTGGCCTTCGGCGTAAAGGGTGTCGAAAGCGAGCGAGGATTTCCCTGAGCCGCTTAAACCTGTGATGACCACCAGCTTCTCCCGCGGGATCTCAACATGCAGGTTCTTGAGGTTGTGCTGACGGGCACCGCTAATCTTGATTGTCTGCGCAGGCATTCTGGCGAGAGATCTCGAACCTATCAGTCAAGCACAACTGTTCCTTTTCTCCAGTGAGATTGCGTAGGGCGAGCCGACGAGAATGTCCGTTACTTAGAGCGGGCGAAACCCACGCGTCCTCTCATCGCGCTGGAACGAGGCCATCGGGTTAGCGTACAGGCAGCTATTTACGTCTGGGCCGCGAGAGTTGGATAGAGCCTCACAATTACGAACTCTTCGGCCAGTTCTTCAGAGGTGATTGAGCTACAAAATGTCTATTCGATGCAGTTCCGTAAAAACAAATCCATGATGTGCTGCACTCCTGGACCCTTCACGTGCCTGAGATCATCTTGCCACATCTCTCTACGGTCCGAGTTTTGAACGATCTCGTAACTCGGGAAATAATCCACGTTTGCATGCGCAGCAGCCCACTCCTGGCTAACCGCCCTCAACAAAGACTTGGCCCAGCTATTAGCTACAACAATGTCCATAGTGGAGAAGGTGTTCATCAAAGGAACTGGAGAGACGGTAACGATGATATGCACGTCGGAATGGCCATACGTCATTAGCAATCTGTGAATCATCTCCAGATTCGCCCAGTTTTGAGCGAAACTGCTCAGCTGAAACTCATAACGATCCGGTTCGTTTTTGAACAGGGAGGGAATGGGAGCGCGGTTAATGAAAACGTCGGCTTTGACGTCGCGCCATACCTCTGCCAGGCCAAGTGTGACAATCACCGCGCGGCAGTCTTTTACCCGCCTAGTGACTGTCTGCATAAGCGCCCGACGTTCAAGCGTTTCTTCGAAACCGACCAGCTCCAGTGTCGGATTCGTGTGTGGGTCATACCACGTTGTTTTGGTTGATTGAACAATGGAGTCGCGGGGGAATACTGCGTTTGGGTCGAGCGCCCAGCTAAGTTCGTTCAGAATCGAGTAAGTGTTGTACTTGTTCAGAAACCCGAGTCCTGAGGGCTCTTTGTTAGCTGGCTGAAGTTTCGCAAATTCTGGCGCTGCGCTCTCTACGATCACTTTGCGTCCGGCTAGAGCGCTCTCGATGCTTCGCGCAAAACAGGAGCCGATGGCGTAGAACTTGTCGTCTCGGGAAAATTTGAATTTTGGGATTATGTGAGGAATGAAACAAGTCTGATGCAGCCGCTGGAATGCGTATTTTCCAGCTCGATCATTGGCATCAGCGTTGTCCGTGTGCCATGTCGCGGCGGGATTCTCGCGATAATTGTCGACGGCTTCAGTCGAAGTCGCGACAAAGACTGGCCGGGGCGAAAATGTCATAGCGGCGTAAATTACGCGTGCTGGCGAAATTCAGAACCAAGAACCGTAAGGCTCCTCCGTCTACCCCTGGGCAAGCAGATAAATCGCCAAGAGCGTAAGCAGAAAATAGGGAACAAGCACCGCTGCGCCAGCATAATCCTTCGCGATTCGCTGCCCTAAAAACAGCGCGGTGGTTGCTGCGGCAGAAACAATCGCTCCGTACAAACCAACCGTAGAATCTTTCAAGACAATCACGAGCAGACAGCCGATCGCGCTCAGTGCTCCGGCCACAATCTCAAGGATCGTGATTGTGATCAACAGCGCCGGAACGATTCCAGCAAGTGGACTCTTCGCAAAATGTCCACTTAGCCATTCGAGGTTCCCTCTACGATCGACGATTTTATCAATCCCCGACTGCAGGAACAGAATCGCGAGGAAACCGGACGCGAAGATCTGCATCACGCAAATTGCTTCGGGCCTGTGCAAAACTGCCACCATTATCGCAGCTTAGCCGAAATGGAGCATATTTGTCGATGCCCTGATCTTCCATCGCGGCATAATGCGGCAATGCCGACTTTAGGGTGTCACTAGATTCAGTCGCGATGAGTGGCTACATCCGCAAAGGCAATATCGCCGCGCTGAAGATCCAGTTCTGTTTCGGGCCGGCGTGACAAACACGCGTGCACGTTTGTCATCGAATTCGTCTTCCCAGCGGGCGACAAAGATCGTTGCTGCCAGACAATTGCCGATCAGATTTGCACACGTGCGCCCCATGTCAATCAGTTCATCAACGCGGTAGCATGGGCTGTATGGAAAGGTTCTTTTCATGCCGTCCTAAACGGGGTTTAGCGGGACGCGAGATGGATCTTGCTATAAACATGTTGCACCGCTGCCGTGTCTCAGCATTCGCTTTTCTCAAGCCAAAGAGAACATGACGTGCTGTTTTGGCGATGCACAAAGGCCTTTAATATTCAAAAGCTTTCCGACAATAGATGAAACACTTCCCTGACTCTCCGTATGTATCGAATGGAACCAGAAAGCCATTAGTATTGCGCGAGTGAAACTCCCGCATCGCGCGAATCTGGCCGTACTCTGGATGACCGTGAAATGCCCACATGTCGTCGAAGTATATCAATGCTCCTGAAGCAATAAAGCGATCAAGCCAAGAGAGCGACTCCAACGTAGAGGTGTAATAATCAACATCAATCGTCACGAGTGCGGGAGGAAAAGGTCTCAGTTGTTCGATTAAGGCGTCGGTCAACGACTCTTCGAAGGTACCTTTTATGTATTGAACAGGCACGCGTTTTGCGAACGGATGCGTCTCGACTTTTTGGCGGATGACGTCGACGCTGGTGGCCATGGCACCTTGGTGCCATGCAGCGTGTCGATCGGCAGGATGAGCGCTCGGCGGGAGTCCTTCGAAAGTGTCAAACGCAAATACCCGAAAGTCCTCAGCACTGAGACCGTGTGTGGATGCGATCTGCTCGGCCGCGAGCATAAATGCCGCCAATGTTCCGCCCCATCCGGTTCCAAATTCGTAGTAAGTTCCAAAAGGGCAAGGCGTTCTGTCCTTCATTTTGATCATCTTGACCAGATATCCTACAAATAACCTGATCAGCGACGATCTGGGATCCGTGAATATAATGTCCATACTACCGGACGCATTCGAAGTCCTTTCGCTGCGCCCCCGCGAATATATCGAGGCGAGGCCGGAATCAAGAATTGGCGCTAGTGGTTGACATTGGGAGTGTTTCGATGTGACTGTGCGGCCCAAAACCTTGCGCACACATGCAGATTTTAGCTAGTGACCTAATAAACAAAGCGGATTTTTACCGCGCGAAATTTGACTCTGCCAAACCCTTTCGACACGTGCTGATCGCGCCTTTTTTTGATTCAGCTATTGCCGAGGCGATGCTCAATGAATTCCCCGTACCGCTTGAGAGCCAAATGCGGGGCGAAGTTGGAGAGAAATGCCGCAAATTTGCGTGCCACGACGTTCGATCGATCGGGCCGACCTATCGCTTAGTAGACGATTATGTTTCATCGCCTGAGTTCGCCAGGTTTATGGAGCGCGTTACCGGGATCCAGAATCTGATTTATGATCCCGGGTATCACGGCGGCGGAACTCACGATAATCTATCGGGTCAAGGAATGCTTGCGCACGTTGATTTCAACTTACACCACACGACTAGATTCCACCGTCGGTGCAACGCTATTATTTATTTGAATAAGGAATGGAATGAGCAGTGGGGTGGAAATTTAGAGCTTCATACCGATCCATGGGATTTTGAAAACGACCAGATTGTTTCTTATCCTCCGCTGTTTAACCACTGTATCCTTTTCGAAACAAACGAGCATTCCTGGCATGGGTTTCAGACGGTTCAAGCCCCTGACGGCCGTGAGTTATCACGCAAGTCTTTTACCCTTTACATGTATACCAAAGATCGGCCGGCAGAAGAAATCGCTCCCAAACACTGGACGAGATATGTGCTGCCGGGCCCACCCAAGCATTTCCGAGCGGGCCATACTCTCTCCGCAGAAGACGTGCAGGAGCTAAAACGTGCCTTTGAGGAACGCAACGGGTTCCTTCAAGTCATGTATGGGCGTGAATCGCGCTTGCTGACGCGGGTCGAGGAGTTAACACAAGCCATCGAACACCTGCAGAAAATGCAAGAACCTGCTCTTGAGCCAGCGCAAAAGTAAGAACGTAAAAGCAAGTCAGGGTCAAAGTACTCATCTTCAATGGTGACGAGAAGTGTTCGAGTCGCCCCTGTCCTAGACAAGTTGAGAGGAACACACTTTGGGCAAAAAAACAGGGACGCGGTTTTAGCCGCATCCCTGTTTGGCAGGATTGTTTCGCTATTCTATCAGGGGGGCGGGACGATTTGGGCTGCGTAAGCGAACTGGAGATTGTTGTTGCCTACACCTCGGAGCTTGATCCAACCCTGAACGGTAGC
>DATARG010000072.1:0-16897 GCA_036264275.1 Candidatus Udaeobacter sp.
GATTTGCAACGGGAAGCAGCTTATGCGCTGGGCGCAACGCGCTGGGAGGCGACGCGGATCGCGGTGCTGAGTTATGCGAGAAAAGGTTTGTTCGGCGCAGTGATACTTGGACTTGGCCGCGCGCTGGGTGAAACGATGGCCGTGACAATGGTGATCGGGAACACGCCGCAAATTGCCGCGTCATTATTCAAACCCGGATATACCTTGGCGAGCGTAATCGCGAATGAATTTACGGAAGCAACTAGCGATATGTATCTGCAGGCGTTGACCGAAATTGGTCTCGTCCTTTTTGGGATAACGATCGTGGTGAATCTTATCGCTCAGCTGCTTCTGCGTACGTTCACCGCGACGTCAGACACTCGAGCGGTGCAATAGCCATGCAATCTGCGACCGCACACAATCACACCTGGCGCAAATTCAAAAGCGCGTTGGCATCCACGAGCGCTTTCGTGTCTGCAATTCTTGTGATCTTGCCACTGGGGCTGGTGTTCTCTTACCTGCTGGTCAACGGCATCGGTTCTGTGAATTGGGATTTCTTCACGAAATTGCCGGCGCCAGTCGGTGCGGTTGGCGGTGGTATGGCAAATGCCATCGTCGGAACGCTCGAACTGCTAGCCATCGCGGGCGTGATTGGAATTCCGGTCGGCGTATTGGGAGGAGTTTACCTTGCCGAGTACGGCTCGGCTCGGATCAATTCTGTCCTGCGGTTTTTGGCCGATGTCCTGAATGGAGTACCATCAATCACCTGGGGCGTCGTGGTTTACGGTTTGATAGTGTTACGTTTCAAGAGCTTCTCAGCGCTTGCCGGGGGGCTCGCGCTCAGTCTGATCATGATTCCGCTGATCTTGCGTACAACAGAGGAAGTTATTCTCCTCGTGCCGAACGGATATCGTGAAGGCTCGCTCGCACTTGGAGTCAGCCGCTGGCAAACAATCGTCCACATTGTGATGAAGACCGCGTCCAAGGGGATTATCACCGGGATTCTCCTGGCTCTCGCGCGCGTGGGCGGTGAAACCGCTCCCCTTCTTTTTACCGCTTTCGGCAATCGTTTCTGGAACCATAGCCTTACTGAACCTATTGCTGCATTGCCCTTGCAGGTCTTTACGTACGCCATTTCCCCTTACGATGATTGGCATCGCCAGGCCTGGGCTGGAGCTCTCGTGCTCGTGACTGGTGTTTTTTGCGTTAATGTGCTGGTCAGAATTCTAACTCGGGGTCGTGGAGCGTCCCCCGTCTAGGGTTTGCTAATGGAGAACTTACTTATGCCAACATCCGAACGAATCGCTGAGGAGCGTGTTGAGCAGCTTCCCGAAGTGCCGTCGAACAGCGAGACCGTCCCGGCGTCCGCGTTTCAAGTGAAGAATATGTCGATCTGGTACGGCGAGAAGCGAGCGATACAGGACGTCACACTCGACATCGCTTCAAATGCCGTGACTGCCATCATCGGGCCTAGCGGCTGTGGAAAATCGACATTTCTTCGGGCGCTCAATCGCATGCACGAGCTCACGCCAAAGACGCGCATGGAAGGCACGGTCCTCTTGAATGGAGAGAATCTCTATTCAAGCACTATCGACCCCACGGTTGTTCGACGCCGCGTGGGTATGGTTTTTCAGAAATCGAATCCGTTTCCGACGATGACGATTGGCGAAAACGTTATCATTGGTTTGCGCTTGAACGGAGTTCACGACCAAAAATTCCTCAACGAACGTCTCGAGAAATCGCTGCGCATGGCTGCTCTTTGGGACGAAGTAAAAGACGATTTGCACAAGCCCGGGACGAGTCTTTCAGGTGGCCAGCAACAGCGGCTGTGCATTGCCCGTACGCTTGCTGTGGAACCCGAGGTGATCCTGATGGACGAACCCTGTTCGGCGCTTGATCCGATCGCCACAGCAAAGATCGAGGAATTAATCGACGAGCTCAAGGCTAAATACACTATCGTAACAGTGACACATAACATGCAGCAGGCCGGCCGCATATCGGATTACACAGCTTTCTTTTATATTGGCCGGCTGATCGAGTTTGGGGCAACAACGACTATTTTTACAAATCCAAAGGAACGACAGACTGAGGATTACATCACTGGAAGGTTCGGATGATTTTCGTAGACGCGCGCACCAATCGTACAGCGATTTTTATGACGAATAAGACCGGAGGATCAGCGTGGTGATACCAAAACACATTCTTGGAACATTCGACGAAGCGTTAACCGCGCTGCGCAAAGATTTGCTGATGATGGCTGGCCTGGCTGAACGCAGCCTGGATCGAGCCCTTAAGGGCTTGCTACAACGCGATGACGATCTTTGCGCAAACGCGATCGCAGATGACGAAGAGATCGATCAATTGGAGAAACAGATCGACAAGGACGGCTTCGAAATTTTGCTCCGCTTCCAGCCGGTGGCGTCGGATCTGCGCCGAGTGATTTCGACAATAAAACTATCGCCAAATATCGAGCGCGTGGGCGACCAGGCTACGAACATAGCGAAACGCGCCCGCAAGCTTAATCGGCATCCACCGTTACCCGAAGTGCAGTTGATCGTGCCGATCCAAGCGTACGCGATGACCATGTTCAAAGACAGCATTAACGCGTATGTGCGCGAAAACGTGGAGTTGGCTCGCTCTGTCTGCGACCGTGACGAGCAACTCGACGATATGAATCGCGAGGCAAACCGGATATTGACGGAGCGCATGATGGAGGACAGGGAGCAACTGCGCGGGTATTTTAATTTGATTCTAATCTCGCGTGCTCTGGAACGCGTTGGCGACCACGCCACGAACATCTCCGAGGATGCTGTGTACGCCGCCGCGGCGGAGGACATCAGGCATCAAAATGTGGCGGCATCCGCGTGAGAAGGAGCGTTGCGCAGGTGCGGCTGATCGGCAATCGTTAGTAGATGCCGCAAGTCCAGTCTACTCCGCGCACTGAAGACAAAACCGGTGCGCCCGCGGTTCCTCAGGTTGTCCGAACCGCCCACGATCGTTTCCGCGATCCAAAGAATTTCATTAACCGGGAATTGAGCTGGCTTGCGTTTAATCAGCGCGTCCTCGAGGAAGCGCAGGATCCTACCCAGCCGCTCATCGAGCGGGTTAAGTTCCTCACAATTTTCAGCTCAAATCTCGACGAGTTTTTCGAGATTCGCGTCGCCGGAATCAAACAACAAATTGAAAGCGAGACAAGCGATGTTGGGCCTGACGGCCTGAGTCCCACGGAGATTTTCGACCGAATTCAGAAGACGGTGCGAGAGCTCGTAGGGACGCAGTATGCGCTTTGGAAAAACGAATTGCTTCCAGAGCTGGCGAAGAACGGGATTTTCGTTCGCGAAATCGCGGAGTTGTCGACAAGACGCACTGTTTGGGCGAATCGCTATTTTAAGCAGGAAGTCTTCCCAATGCTGACACCACTGGCCGTTGACGCCAGCCATCCCTTCCCGCATTTGTTGAACCGTAGCCACAATCTCCTGGTACG
Organism: Candidatus Udaeobacter sp.; assembly: GCA_036264275.1. Classification (GTDB taxonomy): domain Bacteria; phylum Verrucomicrobiota; class Verrucomicrobiia; order Chthoniobacterales; family UBA10450; genus Udaeobacter. The sequence continues at coordinate 3,464 of DATARG010000072.1, forward strand.
AGCCAAGACGCGCCGTCGCGGCGAGCCGCTGCACGCGATCGTTCAGGTGCCGCGAGTTGTACCACGGCTTATTCTGATGCCTCGAGGCACCGGGGCGAACGAGCCGTGGGAATACATTTATCTGGCGTCCCTAATTAAACAGCACATCGGCGAATTGTTTCCCGGCTTAATCCTGGACGGCGTGCACGCATTTCGCGTCACCCGCAACAGCGATCTCTACATTGATGATGAGGAAGCGGAAAACCTTTTGCGAACGATCGAGCAGGAGCTGCGACGCACCAGCCGTGGTAACGCTGTGCGGTTGGAAGTCGAAGCCGATTGTCCGAAAGATTTTCTCGAGCTGCTTCTAGAGTTTTTCAATCTGTCCGAAATGGACGCTTACAAGCTCGATGGCCCATTGACAATGACGCATCTTGCTCCGCTGGTTGCCAACGACGCATTTGCCAAGCTGAGAGACCGCCCGTTTCAACCAGCCCGCGATCCGTCGTTGCCGCCACACGCGGATTTCTTCGAAGTGTTACGACGACAGGATGTTTTGCTGCATCATCCCTACGACAGTTTCGACGAAGTCGTCGAGTTGGTTGAGACAGCGGCAAAAGATCCGCAGGTGCTTGCCATTAAAATGACGCTGTACCGGACAAGCGGAGATTCGCCAATTGTAGAGGCGCTCATCGCCGCAGCTAAGGCAGGAAAGCAGGTTACGGCGATTGTTGAGTTGCGCGCGCGTTTTGACGAAGCAAGCAACATTCAGTGGGCGAGACGTCTGGAAGAAGCTGGCGCACACGTGATCTATGGTGTGGTAGGTCTCAAGACGCATTGCAAGGCATTGCTGATCGTTCGGCGTGACGTGGACGAACTCCGGCGTTATGCCCATCTAGGTACGGGAAATTATCATTCGCGGACCGCACGCATTTACACCGATTTCAGTCTGCTTACCAGCGAACCGCAACTGACCGAAGAAGTGGCCACCGTTTTCAATACGCTAACAGGCCTTGCCGGTTATCCGGGACTAAAAAAATTGATGGTCGCGCCTTTCGACATGCACAGTCGGTTCATCAAGCTGATCGAACGGGAGCGGGACAACGCACTGGCAGGCAGGCCGGCCCGCATCGTTGCCAAGATGAACTCGCTCGTCGATGAGGAAATCATTGAGAAGCTTTATGAAGCGTCCTGCGCAGATGTGACGATCGATCTGGTGGTGCGCGGGATCTGTTGTTTGCGTCCGAAAGTTCCTGGTCTCAGCGAAAACATCCGCGTCATCAGCATCGTTGGCCGGTTTCTCGAGCACAGCCGAATCTATTATTTCGAAAATGCCGGGCAGCCGCGGGTTTTTCTTTCCAGCGCCGACTGGATGCCGCGCAATTTTTACCGGCGAATCGAGCTGGCTTTCCCGGTCGAGACGCCCGCGTTGCGCGATCAAGTCATTAACGATGTCATTCCCGCGTTTCTGAACGATCGGGTGAAAGCGCGGGAATTGCAGCCGGACGGCACGTATCGGCGTCTAAGTCCCGAAGGCGCAGAACCGCGTCGGCAGGCGCAGTGGCAATTCCGCGAGGTATCCCGTGAACGCACGAAAAAGCTTGGTGGTTCGACGAAAAAAGCGCGTGCGGATCGGCTGGTGCCGATTGCCGTTGTGAAGGAAAGCGGCGCGCCCGGAGCGACAAAATCGGAATCCCAGTGAAAAAAAAAATCCTCGTCATTGATGTCGGCGGCTCGAACGTGAAGATGATGATTTCGCGCGCCCAACGGCGAAAATTCAAGTCCGGTCCGGAAATGACTCCGCGCGAACTGGTGGGTGAGCTCAAATCGCTTTTGCAGGATTGGACGTTTGACGCGATTTCGATGGGCTTCCCAGCGCCCGTCCGCAATGGATCGATCATGACCGAGCCGAAGCATCTTGGACCCGGATGGACACGATTTAATTTTGAGAAATCGTTAGGCAAACCGGTCCGCATTATCAATGACGCCGCGATGCAAGCGCTCGGAAGTTATCGCGCCCAGCGGATGCTGTTCCTTGGACTGGGCACCGGACTGGGATCGACCCTGATCTGGGAGAGCAACGTGCTCCCGCTGGAGCTCGGCGATCTGCCTTATGGCAACGGCCACATCATTGAGGATTACCTTGGCAAGTCGGGACTGAAACGGCTCGGCGAAAAGCGGTGGAAGACCGAAGTCCTTCGTGCCGTTGTGTTGTTAAAGAAATCGCTGATTGCTGATTATGTAGTTCTCGGCGGCGGCAGCGCTAAGAAATTGGATCGACTGCCGGAAGGAGTCGAGCTTGGACACAATCGCAACGCTTTTCTCGGTGGCGTTCGGCTCTGGCAAACTGACCCCCATACGCGGCGGCCAAAATGGAACATCCTTTGAATAGCCCAGTCAGCCACAATGTTAAAAAAGTTACAGAGTTACCATTCGATCCATACCAACCAACGTTTGTGACGCTTTAACGTTTGCTGCCATGCAACTTTATTTTTTCAGACACGGCGAAGCCGATTGGCCCGGGTGGACGAAGCCCGATGATGAGCGGCCGCTCACTGATTTTGGTAAAAAAGAGGCGCGGCAGGTGGCGAAGTTTCTCAATCGTCTCAAGGTGAAGCCGAATTTGATTATGACCAGTCCGCTGCCGCGAGCATTGCAGACGGCAGAAGCTGCAGCGGAACAGCTCAAAACGAAGTTGCGCCAGGAGGAAGCGCTCCATCCAGGGTTTGGGATTAACGAATTGAGGATTCTGCTCAAGCGGAATGGCGCAAAAGTTTTGATGCTGGTCGGTCACGAACCGGACTTTACGAGTGTGATCTCCGCGTTGACCGGGGCTTCCCTCAGGCTCTCCAAAGCCGGTGTGGCTTTGGTCGACTTGGATCCCGAGACTGAGAAAGGCAAACTTCTCTGGCTATTCCCGCCAAAATTCGCCCGCAAGGCGAAATAGGTTGTTCGCCAATAATCCTGCTGCAGCCACCGGCCGGTGGCCGGTCCTGCGCGTGCTTGTTAAATCGAGAGCTCCCTCCAGGACCGTGGCTACAGGGGAGGTAGTCCGAGAGTAATCTCCTATGACTTTGGCGAACCCGTGGGTGCTGCGCTTGCGGCCGGCGAAACAACGGGCGAAGCCTGTGCCGGGGTAGTTCCAGGTGACGAGCCTGGTGATGATTGTGGCCCTGCAGGCGCAGGTGAGGTTTGCGGCGCCGGCTGATTTTTCATCAGTTCACGACGGAACGCGCTGCTGGCTGTGCTCTGGTGCGAATAAAGGACTGATAGGGCAAACGTGAGCGCGAAAAATATACCCGCCAGCCATGTGGTGAACTTCACCAGCACGTTCGTGGTTTGCGCGCCGAAAATGTTCTCCGTGACCCCGCCGCCAAACGCCGCGCCAAGACCTTCGCTCTTTGGTCGTTGCATCAGGATGACAAGCACCATCAGGGTGGCGACTAGCACGAAAATCACCAGGCAAAAGTTGATCAGCAGGTTCATTGGGAGGCGAAATATGGCTGGTAAATGACGAATGTCGAATCTCGAATGGCTCTACACCGGACAGTGCTCAATCGTGAATCGCAGAATCGAAAACACGATGGCAGAGCTCAGGCCGGCTCAATCACTCTTGATTTTTGATCTCGTCCCAAATCGCGTCCATTTCGGCCAACTCCGCTTCGCCCAATTTCCCGCCGCGCGTTTTGAGTTTGTCCTCTAATCGATTGAAACGTTTCACGAACTTGTTGGTGGCAGATTGGAGCGCACTTTCTGCGTCGATTTTGCACTTTCTCGCGAGGTTTACGAGGGCGAACAGTAGATCGCCAATCTCCTCTTCGATCATTTCCTGTTTTCCTGATGCGATCGCGGCTTTTGTCTCACGAAGCTCTTCTTCGATCTTAGCAGTAACATCGCCTGGTGCTATCCAATCAAAATTCACCCGCGCCGCTTTGGATTGCGCCTTTTGCGCGCGAACCAGCGCAGGCAATGCTTTTGGCAAACTGGCAAGATAATGCAAATCGTTTTTCTTCTCTTCGCGCTTGATCGCTTCCCATTGTTTGAGCACAGCGCCGGCATCGCGCGCTTCGCTCGTGCCGAATACGTGCGGATGCCGACGGATCAGTTTTTCGGATACGTGCCCAATCACCTCTGTGATGCCGAACCGGCCGGTTTCGCGCGCGATTTGGGCATGCATCACTACGAGCAATAGCAGATCGCCGAGTTCCTCGCGAAAATGCGCGTCGTCGTGAGAACGCTCTGCCTCGGCCGTTTCGTATGCCTCCTCAATGAGCGCTGGCAGCAATGACTCGTTAGTTTGCTCGCGATCCCACGGGCAACCATCAGGAGCGCGAAGTTTCGCGACGATATTGCAGAGCTTCGCGAAGTCATCCGTGATTTGTGGGCAATCATCAGGCATAAAGGAAACCCCTTTCGAATGTACAGTCTCTGACTGAGCACGGATACAGCGGGAATCCAGTGCTTACTTACAAAGATCGCAACCGGTTCTTTGTGCGATAATGTGCGTTAACAATTGTCCGTTCGCGACAAAGCGATCAGACTAATGATTTTGATGCCTCCGCCTCTAATCGATGGCCACTGATGAGTCTTAGTATCGGCCTTGTACGGCATCGCGGATCGCCTGCTGACGAATCGTTTTCAGTTTTTGGTATTGTTCGGGCGACAGAATCGATTTCATCTGCGGATCCGTCTGCTGATGAATAGCCCTGATTTGCTGCATTTTTTGCATTTTTGAAAGCGAATTGTCATTCTTGATGGCGTTCACTTTCGGGGCTTCGTTAACAAGGATGGGCAGGATTTTCTCCTTCTGTTGGGGCGTGAGGTTAAGTTGTTGCGCTATCGCCTGAGCCTTTGACATCGCAGCCCCTTTTTGAGCAAACGAGGCCGGTGTCAGCAGCGCAAACGTCGCGACCAGAAGCGCCGAGAGAGCGAAATGAGTGTGGTTCTTCATATTTTCTCCTTTGAGATTGGCGCGTTATCGTGGTGACGGCGGTTGATTAAGTCAAGCCCATTTGCGTCAGACGGATTGTTTGGAAGATTTTTTTGAAATCACTGAAGTCGCAACGGCCATTTCTCTCTATAGCAGATGCCACTTTAACTCGCGAGAATTGCGTTGCCTTTCCCACAAACGGATTCCACCGAGGAGCGCGTTTTCATTTTGACCGCGCACGATTCCCCGGGGCAATCGATCGAATCGATGCACCAGGCCGCCGCCAAGAACGACGTAATCGGCGATGAAGGCACGCTTTAATTGGCAAATCGCAAATAGGACTTCACGTTTCCATTTTCTCTTGCCGAATTTCACCAAGCCGGGGACACCGAGATGGTTCTCAATGACTTTTCCGTTCGGGTATGGGAGATCGCCCAGTTCGAGTGACATGAGATTTCTGTCCCATATGAGCGCGGACCCAAGCCCTGTTCCGAGTCCCAGAAACAGCATGCGCCCGCCGCCGAGATAACTGCCAAGTGCTTGCATCGCTGCGTCGTTAATGATGCGGACCGGTATCCCCAAAGCCCGCGCAAAGTTAAAGTGCACCCAATCTTTGCCAAGGTGCTTCGGGTTTCGAAGAATTCGTTCGTTGCGTACAGGCGCCGGGAATCCGATCGACGCGACGTCGAATTTCCAGCCCCTCGCGGTCTCCTTGAATTTCGCGAGAAATTCTCTTGGAGTCATTCGTGGACCGGATGGAAATTCGCGTTCCACGCGCTCGGACATGAGCAGTTTGACGAACGTGCCGCCGATATCGACGACCAGAACTCTTCTCTTCATGAGTGCGCGTCCGTGCAGGCGACGCGAACTTATCGGCCGCGCCCGAACAACCGGCCCATGCCAGCCTTCGCCTCCGGCTTCGGGATCGTGCTGCCAGGCCAACACTCTACGATTTCCAGTGCGAGGAACCGGAAAAGCAGTTGCCGGGCAGATTTCAGATCGAGCCGCAGATTTTTTGCAATCTGTTGCACGGACCGGGTGCCATTGAACTGGGAACCAAATTGGGCTTCATCCGAAGTCAGCTTCAACTTTTGGACACGATCGAAGCCTTCTTTTGTGTAGGCCGGAATCGACGCCGGGTCAAAATTTCCTCGTTGCTCCGGGTTCTGCACCAAGCGCAATGTCTCCAATGACCAGTCGTCCACATCGGGGTCGCCGGTCACATCACCAAACCCTTTTAACAGGTCGGTGTTCTCTTCAAACATGATCCACACATTCGGCGCCGACCACAGTTTCGAGAAAAGCAATTGCCCTTGCCGGCGGATCAAATCGAATGCTGCGTGCCGCTCGATGGATTCGTTGCGCGCAAGAGTTAACAGAAAAGGAGTTCCGTTCTCCTTCTGCTGATCGCGAGCGTTGGCAATGACGTCTGGATCGATGTTGGCGAGGATGGGTAACGTCTCCGAACAGTAAAGGTCCGGATCACGGGTTGTGGCCAAAACAATCTCGCCGTCACGCGCGAGAACGTCGACCGATTCCTGGTCCCAGCGAGCTCGCAGCAACCCCGTCAGATTGTCTTTTCCAATCGCGCGTATTGCAAGGTTCAACGGAAACAGATTTGTGCGGCCGCAAAAATAAACATCAGCGGTGCCTTGTTCTTTCCGCTGCCCGATTTCCGTGGATTCAGCGGTCGAGACGGGTTGGGCCCAATCCGACTCGGGGGCTGATGAGCGCCACCAGTCCTCGGACTGGGAAGCCTCAGAAGTCGCGGCGGGATCGGACACCGCCTCGTCCTCGGGCGAAACGGGTGGCTCGTCGATCTGGTCGCGCTCTTCGCTATTCGAACGTTCCATTTAGGCTCTTAGTGGCTTGGCTTCGCGGGCTGCTGTCGCCGCAACTGCTTTGTCCCTGTAAGCAAATCCCATATCAAGGCTTTATCAAGAAGCCAATGTTCGCAACGAAGAACTCTCATGTCCCCCGCAAAATTGACGGGCTAGCTCGCGTCTGCTGATTTTGCCACGCTCGTTTGTAGGAATTACGTCGACCACAAAGATTCGTTTCGGCACCTGCCATCCACTCAACTTAGTGCGGCAAAATCGTAGAAGATCGCTCTCGCTTATGTCCGGCGAGGCCAGGACGCACGCTGCCACTTCTTCATTTCGTAATCCTGCACTTGTGATTCGACCGAACACGACCGCCTGCCGCACTCCCTTGAAACGCAACAGGTGCGCTTCTACCTCCGCGGGGTTCACTTTTTTCCCGGCGACGTTAATTACGTCCGAAACCCGGCCTATGATCTTCAGCGCGGAATCGTGCCGCGCGAGCAGATCGTCCGGGACAAAAACGCCGTTGCCAAGCTTCTCCTTGTCGGCTCCGGGAAAGTAGCCGTCGCTAACAGCTGCGCTGCGAACGCGGATTTGGCTCGGTCTCTCTTTTGGATCGATAAACTCCACTTCCAGACCTCGCATCGGTTGCCCGACAAAACCGTCCTCGAACGTTGTGCCGTAACGATCGTAGCAAATTCCGCCGCATTCCGATGCGCCGTAGAAGGAATGGATGGGCTGCCTGAATTTCTGCGAAAACTCTTTCGCGAAAACGCTGGAGAGCGGCGCGCCAGCAGAAATGCACAACCGAAGTTTTGGTAAGGAGGGCGCATCACCCATGTGGCAAAAGGCCTGATAAAAAACCGGCGTACCCGGGAAAATCGTCGCGCCGGAGCGCGCAAGATCAGCCAGAACGGCTCGGGGTGTACTATCGCAGCTCATAACCATTGGCACACCGCGCGCTATCAATGGTGTAAGCAAATTGCTAAACCCATATGAGTGCGAAATTGGGATCACGCCAAAATTCAAGTCGTCAGCTGAAATTCCCATCGTGTCGCAAATCTGATTGCAATCGGCCAGCAACTGATGGCTGCGAAATCGAATCGCGCGCGGTGCCGCAGTTGTGCCCGAGGTAAGTTTTAAGAGCGAGGGTACGTTTTCGCCCCAATCTGATGGAGTGCCGGCGCTCTGCCGTCGAGTGATCTGCGGAGCGCTTTCCCGAGAGGCAACGGACACCACAGCGTTCGCTTTGCAAATCTCCAACGCTGCATCGCGTTGTTGCTCACCGATGGAGTGGTCCAGCGGCAGAGTAATCAGCTGCTTGCGCAAACATGCGATAAAAACTGCAGGCCAATCTTCATGGTTGCCAATTTGCACAGCCACGATTGCTCCGGGAAGGAGCGCGTCGATTTCTGTCTCGAAAGCACGTGCGTGTCCTTCAATGTCTTGAAAGCTCCGCGCGCTTTTGCCAGCTGTATCGAAAATCGCGGTGTCATTGCCTTTGCGCGAAATCGTCGTCTGCCATGCGCGCAGCAGTGGATCGCCATGTTTCATCGCTTGCAAAAACTGGCTTTCACGAATATCTTCCGCGCTCCATTTGAAGATGAAAGCAGACATTCATCCAGAATACTACGAGACTGATATGGTGTGCGCATGTGGTGCGGTGTATCACACCCGTTCCACGCGTCGCGATATTAAGATCGGCATTTGTGCTGCTTGTCATCCCTTTTTCACCGGCGAACAAAAGTTTGTCGATACTGCGGGTCGGGTCGAGAAATTTGCCCGTCGTTACGGCAGCACGAAGGCTGCCCGCGCCGAGAAGAAAGCTTAGCTCGCTGTAGAGGCGTTCGCCTGCGGTGAACGTCTTCCTTCGCGGCTGACACAGCCGTCGCTAAACCGTCATGGATCTAAATTCCCTTATCCAACTTAAGCGCGAACGGTTCGAACAACTCGACCGCGAGATTGCGGATCCACGTTTGTTTGATAATCGCAAACGCGCTGAGGGGATTATGCGCGAACACGCGACTTTAAAGGAGTTGCTGGAGAAATCACGGACACTTGAAACCGCTCGCAAGCAATTGGACGATAATCGCGAGCTGGCGATGTCGCGTGATGTCGAGATCGCGGCCATGGCTGACGACGAAATTCCAGAGCTCGAAAAACGTGTTGCTGATCTTGAACGCGACGTTCAGATCGCATTACTGCCTGCAGATCAAACGGAGGAGCGCGACGCGATCGTGGAAATCCGCGCCGGGACAGGCGGCAATGAAGCCGCTATTTTCGCCTCCGATCTCTACCGGATGTATCATCGCTATGCAGAAGCAGCGGGATTGAAGACTGAGGACCTCGATTCGAGCCCGTCGGAGCTTGGTGGATTCAAGGAAGCGATCTTTCGGGTTTCAGGCGAATCGGTGTTTCGAAAGCTTCGTTACGAGAGCGGTGTACACCGTGTACAACGCGTGCCTGCGACGGAGGCTCAGGGCCGCATTCATACATCGACAGCAACCGTGGCGGTGTTGCCTGAGGCGGAAGACATCGATGTCGAGTTAAAACCGGACGATTTGCGGATCGAAGTTTCGCGGGCCGGCGGCCCTGGGGGGCAAGGCGTGAACACGACCGATTCAGCTGTTCAGGTAATGCACATTCCGACCGGCATGATTGTTCGCTGCCAGGATGGCCGCAGCCAAATCAAAAACAAGGAACGCGCGTTATCAATCCTGCGGGCGCGGTTGTTGGAGCATAAGCAGCGCGAGGAGGCGGAGAAATATAGTGCGCAACGCCGAGGACAGATCGGTACCGGCGGCCGCGAAGAGAAAATTCGCACTTACAATTTTCCACAGAACCGGGTGACTGACCATCGTGTCGGCCTCACGCTTTACAATTTGGATCGGGTAATGGATGGGGACCTCGGTGAGCTGATTCAGTCACTGCAAGCCGCCGATGTCGCTGAGCGGTTGAAACAATCGGCGGCCGCGGCATAGCAGGGGTCAGCATTTCGCTGAAGGGCGCTTGACGTAATCAGGTCCCTTTGTTGTATTGCCCTTTTTGGACGCCGTCGCGTCAATCCTATGGCTGCATCTGATCGGCGAGTGCAAGAGGAAGGAATAAAGCGGTTTGATCCTCGAATCCTAGATCGCAGCGTCATCGCGATCCCACTGCTCGAGGAAATCAACAGGAATGAGGCCGAAGTTCATGCCGTCATTATCGATGCAAATCTTGATTACCCTGGAGGTCGCGACCTGGCGCGAAACTGGATTCGCGAAGCAATCAAAACCGCCGCAGCGAAAATTGCGCCAGACGCTGAGAAGCAAGGGGTGCGGGAGAAGAAATCAGCCCTGAGCAATCAATATACCTTCGCCCGTCTCAGCGGAAAAGTGATTCGCGAACTTGTTCGGCTGGACGTCGAACGCGCTGGCAAGGAAGCAAGAACGGCAAAGAAAACGCAACAGCCGAAGAAACGCGGAAGGGCTTTAGCGCAGGCGGACGCGACGCCGTATCGCTTTCGTGCGATCTACCGCATCTGGCCTGATTTCAAGATTTCACCATGCATCACGAAGTCACTTGCCACAGTGAAAGCAGATGCGGCGCAGACTTCGTTTTGCGCGCACGGGGTTGGTATCACGTGGGCTATCATGGATTCGGGCATCGACGCGAATCATCCTCACTTCGCCATGCATGGGAACGTCGATCCCGCATCACCGCTCCATGCGGACTTTACCGACACGCCGAATGTTTCGAAAGGTGGTAATGCCGCGTTGATTGATCGGTTCGGACATGGCACACACGTCGCTGGAATCGTCGCGGGACAGCAAGTTGCCGATGGCACCAAAGCGCAGGCGCAGAAAATGCGCGCAGTCACACGCTCGGTTAAAGGTTATGAAAGAGGGGATTCGCCGACGGTAGAGACTCACGAGGTTGTGCTCAATTCCGTTCGCGGAATGGCCCCTCGTTGTCGCCTCGTTAGTCTGAAGGTGCTCGACGACCAAGGGGACGGCGAGGTCAGCAATTTGATTGCAGCGATTGCGCACATCCAGGAAAAGAATGGGCACGGTCGTCTCAATTTGATCCACGGAGTTAATATCAGCCTCGGGTACGATTTCGATCCGGAGTGGTTTGCGTGTGGACAAAGTCCGTTGTGCGTTGAGATCAATCGCTTGGTGCGATCGGGCGTGGTGGTCGTAGTGGCTGCAGGCAATACCGGCTATGGCGCGCTAGCAGCGCAACAGCGGACGACGAATGCCGGGATGCAGGTCACAATCAACGATCCAGGTAACGCTGAACTAGCTGTCACTGTCGGGTCCACGCATCGCGAGATGCCACACGTGTATGGCATTTCGTATTTTTCTTCAAAGGGTCCAACTGGTGACGGAAGAATGAAGCCTGATGTCGTCGCTCCGGGTGAGAAAATTCTCTCTGCAGCCACGGGGAAGTTATTGGCAGACCGGGCAGAAGGGAAACAATGCGAGTACGTCGAGGACAGCGGCACTAGCATGGCGGCGCCGCACGTTAGCGGTGTTATTGCTGCATTCCTCTCCGTCCGCCGGGAATTCATCGGCGAGCCGGAACAAGTGAAGGAGATTTTTGTTAGGGCAGCTACTGACTTGAAGCGGGAGCGCTCTTTTCAAGGCGCGGGATTGATTGATCTCATGCGCGCCATCCAGTCTGTATAAATACGTGATGCAAGGCATTTATGAATGATATCGCAGGCATTTTCTATGTAGCTGCCATCTTCGATAAAGACGGCGCGGCGTTGAACAAACAAGAAGTCAAGCTGCCCGATGGCACCACGGATGTTATCATCGCGGCGCACGGGTGGAATGACACGCAGGAACAGGCAGAGCAGCTTTATACCGATTTGTTCACCAGCTTTACGGCGGTCTCACCCGATCAGCTTAAGAACAAAAAAATCGGGATTGTGGGGGTGATCTGGCCGTCAAAGAAATTCACTGATGTTGTTGACGCTGCTGTTGCAGAACGGCCCCGCGGCGGTGGCGCGGGATTTGGAACCAGCTCCACCGCGGCGGACGAAACCATTAAGGCTAAGCTCGATGTCATCGCTACAATGTTCGACAAGAAGGCCGCGAAGAAGATCGGCACTGCAAAGAACCAAATCGGCAAGCTGGAGAGTGATCTCACGGCGCGGAGAAAATTTGTAGACGAGCTGCGGAGCTTGCTCGACGAGAGCGCCGCAAACGAGGAAGATAATTCTTCGCTCTTCTTCAAGCTCGATGGATCGGTGATGCTGGAGAAACTAAAAATGTCAGCGCCACTGGTTTCTTCGGGAGGTGGAAGTACAGGCGGCGCTGCATCGCTCGGCGCTCATCCAGCCACAACACAAGCGGGCGGCGCAGCTGGATTGGGTGACATTTTTTCTGGAATCAAATCCGGCGCGATCCGGTTTTTGAATTATTTGGCCTATTACGAAATGAAGAAGCGCGCCGGAACAGTAGGGCAACAAGGCGTGGGACCAATGCTTGATCGCCTGTCCGACAACGTGCAGCGGATCCATCTGGTGGGGCACAGCTTTGGCTGTCGCGTCGTGACCGCGGCCGCGGCGACATCTACAACGGATAAATTGCGGAGCATGTCGCTTTTGCAGGCGGCGTTTTCCCACAACGGGTTCTCGAAATCGATGAACGGATTCTTTCGTAGCGTAGTGGACAATCAGCGTATCAAAGGTCCGATACTTGTTACCTACACGCCGAACGATCGCGCTGTAGGCATTGCTTATCCCGTTGCCTCACGACTAGCCGGCACGGTGGCATCTGCTTTTGGCGATGCGAATGATAAATTTGGCGGTCTCGGCCGAAACGGCGCGCAGAAAATGGAACCAGGTGAAGTTGTACAGAGCGTCAATCAATTATTGGCCGTGGGCGGCAGTTACAGCTGGCAGACCGGCCATTTTCATAACCTGGAAGGCAGTAAATATATCGTAGATCCAAACGGCGGCGATGCGCACGGCTTTGTGACGGGCAGAGAAGTTGCCTGGGCCATTAGCCGTGCGATGGCGTAGCCATAAAATGCGCTGACATGCAAAGCCGCTGGGTGCGTTGCGTGATCTACGCCTGGATGCCACATGACTGTGCTTGAGGTTCTTTCTTCGACGACGAGTTATTTCGAGAAGCGGAACATCGATAGTCCGCGTTTGAACGCCGAGCATCTGTTGGCGCATGTACTGGGCCGGAAGCGAATAGAATTGTACCTGGAGTTCGAGCGCCCGTTGCCGGAATCAGACCTTGCGCCATTGCGTGAATTGGTGCGGCGGCGTGGCACCGGGGAGCCACTTCAGCATCTGCTCGGCACAGTCGAGTTCTGCGGGCGTACTTTCCGCTGCGACAAGCGCGCATTAGTGCCGCGGCCTGAAACCGAGCAACTCGTTGAACTTCTGATTTCACGCTTCAAATCGGAAATTGCATGTTTTCGGATTATCGATGTCGGAACCGGAAGTGGCGTCATCGCGCTCACTCTGACTGCAGAACTGGCGAAGGCCGAGATTGTTGGTGTCGATATTTCGGAGAGCGCTCTCATGCTCGCCTGCGAAAATGCAAAGCGACTGGGATTAGCCGATCGTGTTCGGTTGTTGCGAAGTAATTTGCTTGAAAATGTGCAGCCCGGCGTCGATCTGATCGTCGCGAATCTTCCGTACGTTTCGACCGAAGACCGGCAGAAGCTTTCTCGCGAAGTGTTGCACGATCCTGAAGT
>DATARG010000087.1:0-3249 GCA_036264275.1 Candidatus Udaeobacter sp.
GACCACGGGAGTGAAGGAGATATTCGGCGGTGGCGGTGCGGGGGGCGATGAAGCCACCCGCGGGTAACACGAACGCATTTTTATTGTTATGAAGGTTTGTCCGCATAACGCGTTGCGTAAAAAATGCCAAAACATGTGAGCGCAGTTTCAAACGCCTCTGTGCGTGGCGGGAGCTAGATTCCAAGCCCGGAGAGCACCGCGGAATATTCGGTGACGAACGCTGTCAATTCCGGATGAGAGGCTTCGAATTTTTCAACGGCTTGTTTTAATTTGCGCAAAACTCTTTCAACACTTTCGGGCCGTTCTTTCTTGGTAGCGATTTCATGCGCTGAAGCTTCGACGAATTGACTAATGCTTTGAGCATCCTCTTCGTGTGTTTGCGCAACCTTCGCAATGGCAGGCTTGAGCTTCGCGAGCACGGTTAAAAGCTCAGCCTTCTTCTCGGGCGAAATGTGGTCGGCCGCTTCAACTGCTGATTTGATTTTCTGGATTCGTTCTTCGGTCATCGCCAATTGGCCTTCATACGCCGGAGCGTTCGTGTTTCAAGTAAAGGTCTCAATTCCCAGGAGTAGATTTCGTGCCGAAATTCCCTGACACAGGCGTTTAGCTCTGAAAAGCATTGACGCCAACTGAAAATCTCGATTCGATTGCGCGCATGTACGCAAAAACTCTCAGACTAGCTCTCACTGTTTCTTTCCTGGCGAGCGCGGCCTGTTTCGCGGCAAATCCGCAAATGGGCACGTGGAAGCTCGACGGCGCCAAATCAAAGTTGGCGCCCGGCATGGGCAAGAGCAACACGGTCGTCTACATGCAGAAAGGGGACAAGATTCAGGTGACCGTGGACGGCCTCGATAAGGACGGAAAATCGACACACGGCGTTTGGATCGGCAAGTGGGATGGCAAAGCCTATAAAGCGACTGGGAATCTTGCATGGGATTCGGCAGCCTACCGAGTCGTGGATGATTACAGTAACAACATCACCACGATGAAGAATGGGAAAGTGGCGTGGACGGGAACGATCACGGTATCGAAGGACGGCAAATCGCGCACAGTCACAATTCACGGCACCGACGCTAACGGAAAGAAATTCATGTCCAAAGCTGTCTACGACAAAGCGTAGTCGAAAGCTGAGTTTACGACTAGCGCCAAGCGAATGCTTATTGCAGCCATCGGTTAGAAGACGGCCCGTAAGGCCGTGCTACAGTCGCCGCAGCGTCGATTACAAGACTGTGGTGCGCGGGGCTGATTATCGAGTCGATTAAATGCCCTCGTTTGGCAGGAATATGATGATTGTTGTCATTGCTGCCACACGCCTGTTATCTGAAAATTGCGACATGAATGCACGTACCATCAATAAAATAGAGTTCGTTTACCGAATAGCACGATTCGGCTTCCTGGTTGCATTGGGTCTGCTGGCGCTCCGTGCAACCTTCGCGGCCGCAGCTCCGGTAGCGACCGATACGCAGTCGAATCCAAACACAGTCGCAACTGAGACAGCTTCACTCAAACCGCCGGACAAAGGCCAGATTCCAGTAGCCTTTTTAATTTCCGATGGAGCCGTTGTGATCGATTTTTGCGGGCCGTGGGAAGTTTTTCAGGACGTCATGATCCCTGGTAGCGAACAAATGCCATTCCGTCTGTACACGGTGGCCGAAACGAAGAAACCGATTCGCACGAGCGGCGGAATGGAAATCGTTCCCGATTATACGATTCAAAACGCTCCACCGCCAAAGGTCATTGTGATTCCAGCGCAGAGTTCACGGAGCCCGGCATTGTTAGAATGGATCAGGAAATCTTCGGAAACCAGCGACGTTACAATGTCGGTTTGCACAGGCGCATTTGTCCTGGCGAAAACCGGATTGCTCAACGGGAAAAGCGCCACCACCTATCATGGTGCATTTGGACGCTTCGCCATGGAATATCCGGACGTGCAGCTCAAGCGCGGTGCGCGCTTTGTCGAGAATGGAAATCTCGCTACTGCCGGCGGCCTTTCTTCTGGGATCGATCTCGCGCTGCGTGTGGTCGAACGTTATTACGGTCGCGAGGTTGCCAAGAAGACGGCCTACAACATGGAATATCAGGGAGAAGGCTGGATGAATCCCGATTCCAATCAGCTGTACGCCACGTCACTTCCCTCCACTGCCGAGCATCCGGTTTGTGCGGTGTGCAGTATGGATGTTGATCCAAAGACTGCGCCGAAAACCGTCTTTAAGGGTGCGACTTATTATTTCTGCTCGGAGGACGACAAGAAAACTTTCGACGCAGCTCCGGAAAGATTTATCACCGCCGTCGCGCCTCAATCGGCAGTATCCGGTTCCTCCAATTGAAATCGAAATGCGTATTTAATAATAATGGATCGCCATTCGAGTCACGAACTCGGCGCATTGTGTTCGTTGCTGGTCCCGGCGTCGAGATTCTCGACCTGGTCGGGCCGCTTCAAGTCTTCGCTCGCGCATCGGACATGCACGTCCGGGAGAATCCTGGATCGCCTCTAATTTATTCGGTCGAAGTTGCTACCGTTTGTTCGCGTCGATCACTAATTGCCAATTGCGGCCTGCGCATCACCACCGATAAGACGTTTCGTGAAGTTCGGGGAAAGATCGATACGCTACTCGTCGCCGGCGGCGATGCGATTGAGCAGAATGAAATTAGTCAGGAAGCGGTGCGCTGGTTGAAACGAATCGCTCGACGAATCCGTCGAGTCGGCTCGGTTTGCACTGGCGCGATGCTCCTGGCCCGCGCCGGCCTGCTCGACGGTCGCCGCGCCACGACTCATTGGAATTGGTGTCAGACGTTAATCAAACGCGCGCCGCGCGCTCGCGTCGATACCGATCCCATATTTGTCCGTGACGAGAATGTTTACACGTCCGCCGGTGTCACAGCCGGAATGGATCTTGCGTTGGCGTTGGTCGAAGAGGATCACGGTTCGCGGCTCGCTCTGCAGGTTGCGCGCAACCTGGTGCTCTATTTACGGCGACCCGGTGGCCAATCGCAGTTCAGCGCAGCGTTATCACTTCAATTGACGGACCGAAAACCGTTGCGCGAATTGGAGGCATGGGTACTCGATAACCTGCACAGACCGCTGACTGTGCCGGTATTAGCAGAGCGCGTGGCGATGAGTCCGCGCAATTTCGCGCGCATCTTCACGAAAGAAATGAAGACCACGCCCGCAAAATTCGTAGAGCGCCTGCGCGTCGAAGCAGCTCGCCGCCGGCTGGAAGAAAGTCTCAACAGCATGGAAATGATCGC
>DATARG010000132.1:0-9516 GCA_036264275.1 Candidatus Udaeobacter sp.
TTGTACCGCCTCGGGTCGCCTCGTCCGGCGACCAGCAGCCGCAGTTTTCGATTCTTACACAGCGCCATGGCCTCGATTGCAAACAGCAAGCCTTTGCGCTCCCAGCCCGAACCCACAAACAACAGCGCAATTTGGTCCTCGCGGAGATTTAAGTCCGCGCGCGATTTTTCGCGAAGCTTGGGATCGACACTGAATCTCTCGAAAGGAACGCCGTTTCGTACGAGATCGATCCTGTCCGTTGGATAACTATAAAGATCGATTACCTCGTTCACTACCATTAACGAAGCAGCGATCACTCGCCCGGCATTCCGCTTTTCGAACAGAGATTCCTCCAGTTGTAACAAATCGCGATGTTTGCGGCTGGCACCGCGGACAAATTGCTTCAATGGGAGCTCGAATTTTCTCCTGCGCGCAAGCCAGGCGCGATGGACTCCATCGCCTGCGCGATAGATGTCACAGCTCCAGACGCGCTCGAGGCTAAACAAAACATCGCACTGCAACCGGGGTCGGATTTCCTCTAATTCATCAGCAAACCCAATGACGGTCGTCGCTCTTAAGCGCTTTATCGATCCAAATGTCCACTGGTCCTCGGGCCATTCACTCGTAGTGACAAGCTGGACCTCGTGGCCAGCTTTGGCGATTCCAGCTGCTAAT
Source organism: Candidatus Udaeobacter sp. (assembly GCA_036264275.1). Classification (GTDB taxonomy): domain Bacteria; phylum Verrucomicrobiota; class Verrucomicrobiia; order Chthoniobacterales; family UBA10450; genus Udaeobacter. The sequence continues at coordinate 655 of DATARG010000132.1, forward strand.
CGTTTTAAGTAGGCCTCAGCACCGCCGCTTTGCGAATAACCGCGGCGAACGAAAGCGATCCGAATTTTCTTTGTCATCCCGAGCAAAGCCGAGGAATCCCGTCGCACCCAATTGAAAGGTCACGGAATTCCCCGACTTTGCTTCGCTTCGCTCGGAATGACAACTTTACTTGGTCAATATTCGCCAGAATACTTGTAGGCCAATGCTGGGTGAAACCCTAAATCCCGCCGCGCCAGCAGTCTGTCCGGCGCCTGCGCCACATACCTTACCAAGGTGTTTGTTATATTCGATTTTCGCCCGCATCGGCGGTTCCGGTCTCGATACCGACGCATTTGAAACGCTGCGCGCATCATATCGCGAAGGATTCCTAGGTAAAGCCGTTGCCTATGACAACCGGCAGAAGGAGATCCCCGCTTCATACATTTATTCGCTGCGCTGGCATCCGGTACGCCTGATCTCCTTCCTTGACCGGCCTTACTATTACGGGGCGAAGAAGAAATATCTCGACTGGATCGCTTCTCGACAGTTGGCGACCGGGCGTTACGATTTGTTTCATAGCTGGTCGGGCGATTGCTTACGCTCGCTGCAGGTCGCCAAACGGCGTGGCATCCCCTCCATCGTCGAGATCCCGACCTGGCATCGTGACGGTGGCAAACAGAAAATCCATCCGGACAAGCCAGCACCGACCGGTGACGTTTCACTATTTGAGCGGTGGAAAAACCGACTGCTGCTGCAGCGGAAGCGGTTTGTGAGGGAATACGAACTCGCTGATCTTCTGCTGGTCTTATCAAACAAGGCAGCTCACACCTTTCGCGTCCGCGGTTTTCCCGAGGAAAAGCTGTTTTATCTGCCTCGCGGGGTGGATGTGGAGCGCTTCAGGCCGGGAACGCACCCGGGGAAATTTCGCGCCGTGTTCGCCGGCGCATTGATCAAACGAAAGGGGATTCAACACGTGCTCGAAGCGTGGCACCGACTCAATCTACCGGATGCCGAGTTGTGGCTGGTTGGGTTTGTGCACGACGAAGCAAAGCCATTTCTAAAGGAGTTCTGGCGCGATAACATTCGCGTCGTCGGGTTCGTGCGCGACCCGGAGAACTACCTCAACCAGGGGACAATCCACATTTTCCCCTCGCAATGGGAGGGTAGCGCGAAAGTCACTTACGAAGCGGCAGCATGCGGATTACCGCAGATCACCACGCACGAGGCAGGCGATGTGGTCCGTAACGGAATTGAGGGAATCGTCGTAAAACCGGGAGATATGAACGCAATTGCAACGGCGCTGGAGCATTTGTATCGACATCCCGAAATCGTGGAGGAAATGGGCACCAACGCCAGACGTCGCGTCGTTGAGAATTTTACGTGGGACCATTTTCGAACGCGATTACTGGACGCATACGAAACTGCGATGCGCATGGCGCGGTGATTTTTTCAAGGAGGGGCGATCTCCAGATCCCCACGGCAGCAAGAAACCGCCGCTCCTTGGCAAGGCTGTGAAAATTCTTCTCCTGCAACTCAAGCGAATCGGCGATTTGATTTTGACGACGCCCGCGATCGCCGCGTTGCGTCAGGCTTATCCGGATGCGCACGTCACCCTCGCGGTTTCGAATGAGTGCGTCGACCTGCTTCCGGCAATATCGAACGTCGATCGCGTTCTAATTGTACGGCGCAATCTGCGGGATGTCGCGACGGTTTCTTCTATCGCCGGCAAGAAATTTGATTATTGCGTGGACTTTACGCGGAACGATCGTTCGGCACTCTTAACCCTCCTCTCCGGAGCGCGGAAACGGGTTGCTTCTTACCGTGTCCGCGAGCAATCCAAGACGCGCGCTCGCGTTTACACTGACCTTGTCGGAGTCCGTGTGCGTGATATGCACACGATCGACTACAACCTCGCTTTGCTTGAGTCGCTTGGCGTCCGTGCTGCTTCTTCCGCGCCACAGCTCGATCTTCCGCGAATGGCGCTCGAAAAAGCTGACAGGCTTCGGCGTGATTGGAAAATAACGAGACCGTACGTCATTTTCCATCCCGGCTCGGCTCGCCGTGAAAAACTGTGGGACGCTGCGCGATGGGCGGAGGTCATTGAACACTTCGGCCAAAACAATGAATTCGAGGTCGTTTTGACGAGTGGGCCATCCGCGAACGACCTGGCGCATATCGCTGCAATTACGCATCGCGCGCGGCAAAAATTCATCGACCTCTCTGGAAAGACAGATTTGCTTACGCTGGCTGCGTTAATTGGGCAGGCTCAGCTGCTCGTGACAGTAGATTCGGCTCCCGTCCATTTCGCGGCGGCCAGACATACGCCGCAGGTGATCCTGTTCGGGCCGACAAATCCGTTTCATTGGCGGCCCACCCATAGTTCGGCACTGATTTTACATGGAAAATCGGGTGTGCCTGTCACCGATTTTGCGCCGGTTCGCCCCCGCTTCCCGATGAGCGAAATCTCGACGGATGCGGTGATCAATGCTATGGATTTGCTGCTGCCGCGTCGTGCGGCGGCGCATATTTCATGAGCGGCGCAAAACCGGCTAAGAAGAAACAGTCACTTTGGCAGACGTTACGGGCGGCCTCCGGTCCGTACCGGCGGCTCCTCGGCTACGTTAAACCGTACAAGGTCCGTTTTATCGTGGGTTTGCTTTTGGGCTTTGCCTACGGCGGAGTCAGTGCGCTTTTGCCGCTCGCCATTTCCCGGGTGACCGGCACGATTTTCCATGGGGCTGCTCCTAATCCAACGGCTCTGCGCTCCAATTTAGGAGCCTTGGATACAGGGCCCAAGATCAATTCGATTGTTCTGATCTGCCTCGCCATTCCAGCGATCATGACCGTGCGCAGCCTTTGCTCGTACGGAAATACCTATTGCATGCAATGGGTGAGCAACAAGGTGGTCACCGATATTCGCGGTCAGCTCTTCAACAAGATGGTGCGCCTTTCGATGGACTTCTTTAACAAGATGCGTTCAGGCCTCTTAATTTCGCGCATCACCAACGAAGCCCGTGTAGTGCAAATGGCTCTAACCGCCGTCAGCAGCGATATTTTCAAGCAACCAGTGCTGATCGTGGGCGCGATCAGCGTTCTATTTCTGATGGATTGGAAATTCACGCTGATTACCCTGGTTCTTTTTCCAACCTGTTTGCTGCCGCTTCGCATCTATGGGCGCCGGGCGCGCAAAGCGCTCCGGGGTCAGTTTGAAGGCATGGGTGAAATGGTCGTGACGATGCAGGAGACCTTCGCTGGCATTCGCGTCATCAAGTCGTTTGCGCGCGAAGCGCATCAGGAAAAGGAGTTCAAGCGCAGCAATCAAATGCAGTTCTCGCAGATGATGCGCATTATCCGGTCGATGGAAGCTACCGGCCCACTGGTCGAAACCATCGCTGCGCTCGGGATAGGCTTGGCGTTGCTCTATGTTTACGCTGCCAACCTGAGCGCGGGACGATTTTTCGGACTGATCTCAGGAATTTTCATTCTCTACGATCCGATCAAGACGCTCAGTAAGCTTCAAATTGTGATGCAGCAGTCAATCACCGCGACAACGGCGATTTTCGCTCTCCTCGATACCAAGCCGACTGTGCAAGATTCGCCAGACGCCAGCAAGCTGACCTCCGCAACCGGGCGCATCGATTTTCAAAATGTGACGTTCCGTTACGCCAATACTGTCACCGACGCAGTCAGTGGTTTAAACCTGCGAATCGAACCAGGAAAGAGCTACGCGCTCGTCGGCGCCAGTGGCGCGGGGAAAAGCACGGTGCTTTCGCTCATTCTCCGCCTTTACGATCCGACTTCCGGAGCTGTAAAAATCGATGGTCGCGATCTGCGCTCCGTGACGCAGAAATCATTGCGGGAAAAGATGGGGCTCGTCACGCAGGAGACGTTCCTGTTTCACGACACAATCTTCAGCAATATCCAGTTCGGTCGGCTCGATGCGACGCCCGAAGAAGTTCGCGAAGCAGCGCGAGCAGCCTATGCGCACGACTTTATTATGGCCCAGCCAAAGGGCTACCAAACAGTCATTGGCGACAAAGGATGCCTTCTTTCAGGCGGCCAGCAGCAGCGCCTTGCCATCGCTCGTGCCGTTCTGAAGAACGCGCCAATTCTTTTACTGGATGAAGCGACTTCGTCGCTCGATTCCGAATCGGAACAGCAAATTCAGAAAGCCCTCGCGGAACTTGCGACTGGCCGCACGGTAATCGCGATCGCCCATCGGTTATCCACCGTCTTGTCCGCCGACCAAATCATCGTGATGGACGGGGGTCACATCAAGGAGATCGGCACGCACGCCGACCTTCTCGCAAAGTCCGGCTACTATCGCCGCTTATACGATCACCAGTTCAATCACTTACAGATGGAGAGCGAATCCGAAGCAGGCATTCTTGTTGAAGAGCTCGTGTAGCGATTTCGAGACCTGTCGCCATGCCGCTGAACATCGATCTGCATACGCATTCGTTTTTTTCAGGCGATGGAGTTTCCAGCCCGGAAGATTTGATCGCCGCCGCGCGCGCCAAAGGTCTGAGCGGGATTGCCATTACCGATCACAACACCTGTGACGCGGTCAATTATCTGTTCGAGAAAGGTCTGATGAGACTTGACGGCATGCCGGTCAACAATTTTCTGGTTCTGCCAGGAGTCGAAGTGACTACCGCGGATGGGCATCTGCTTTGTATCGGGGCAGAGTTGCCTTATCTGAAAGGAAAACCGGCGCGTGAAGTGTGCGACATCATCCACGAGCGCGGCGGTCTCGCCATCCCCCCGCATCCATATGATTTATTCCGGGCTGGAATCCGGCTGGCCACTCTCGAGACACTGCCCATCGATGCGATCGAAGTTTTTAATGCGGCAACTACACTCCGTCGTTACAACAGGTATGCTTTCAAATATGCGCAAATCCGCGGCCTGCCGATGACTGCCGCCAGCGACGCGCATCATGCCGCCGCCGTTGGTACGGCCTATACGATCGTCAACACGGACGATTTTTCCGTAAGAGGAATTCTCGCCCAGATCCTAAAGAGCAATGAATTAAACCAGAAATACCAGACCCCGCGCGATAGCTTGCGCAAAACATGGAACAACTGGTTGCGACTGCGGCGGCGAAGGAAAATTCCGGAGCTTGCCGCAAAAGACCGGAGTCACAACGGCCCCTGAATTTCTCCGCTTAACCCTTCAATCGAGTCATGCCCGCTTACATCATCGTCGAAATAGAAATCCTCGACCCCGTCGGCTACGAAGAATATAAAAAGCTCGCCGGCGCCAGCGTGGAAAAGTACGGCGGAAAATACATCGTGCGCGGTGGCGAAACCGAAGTGCTCGAGGGTGATTGGCAACCCAAGCGCATTGTTGTACTCGAGTTCGAATCATCACAGCGCGCCAAAGAATGGCTGCACTGCGAAGAATATCGCGAGCCGCGCAAGATGCGTCACCGTACGGCCAGGACAAACATGATCCTGGTCGAAGGGATGTAGCCAGAGAGTGTCGACGTCCGACACACGTGTCCTACGACGGAACGACAGACTTGTTAGGCCGTTTTTCTTGAATTCGCCGTCGTCATTGAGCGATATCACGCTTCTTACTTTCGCGCGCCGGATTTCCGACGACGATGCTCCGAGGTTCTACATCCCTCACCGCCACTGCTCGTGCCCCAACTATTGCTCCCTCGCCAACTGTGACACCCGGACCCACGAACGCGTCCGCACAAATCCATGCGTCGGAACCAATCACAATCTGCGGACGCAGCAGCGGGAAATCCGGCGTGGTGTGATCGTGGGTTCCCGCGCAAAGATGCGCACGATGTGAGATCGTGACGCGCGGCCCGAGCGTCACGCGCCCAAGATTATAAATGAACGCGTACTCGCCGATCGCACTTTCATCGCCAGCCTCAAGATTCCACGGAAAATAAATGGTTGCCGAGGGATAGATATGGACGCTACGACCGATCTTTGCTCCGAAAGATCGAAGCAGAAATCGTCTCCAACCGAAACACGGCCGTGGACTGCAACGGAAAAGCGGCTGTGCGAATGTCCAAAGCACACGGCGAGTCATCTCGCCGGATGAGTAATTCCTGGCGCGCCGGTTTTGTTGAACGTCCACCATGCGATTAGCAGAAATCAGAGATCGGAGGTGAGATGTCGGTTAGGAGATTCCGCGATCAAAAACGACTGAGACTTCTTCATCATTTGTCCAAGCATTCGTCCAATATCTGTGCACTTGGCTGTCAAAAACTGATGCTTGTCTGCGGAGATGTATTGACAGTCTCTTGCAAAATCCACCGACGAGTCTGTTTCGCTATTTTCTCCGTCACAATCGGTCAACTTGCTAATGAAGTGCGGCTCGTACCGTCGCTTCGCCCAAGCCTCACGCAAATTCAGACAAACCGATCGCGATGAACGCCGAATCTGTGTTGTCAACGCAAACCTTTCCTCAGGCGGAAAACCCTTGCTTATCTCGAAAATTTTCATCGCAAGCTCATAGGCTAGTTTGTAGACGTCCACTCTTTGGCAGAATTAACTCGCTTGTTCGGTTCGCTAGTCATCGTTTGCTAACTCTGATTTCGGACCTCTGACTTCTGACCTCCGATGCGAGGCTCAGTCAAGCCTGATCGTCTCCGGCGGTGCGCCGCCGCCCAGCACCCATTCATAGACTTTGCGCATCTCTTCGCCAATTCTTGGCCAGGAGAAATTTGTCGTGACCAAAGCGCGTCCATGGGTTCCCATTGCCACACGGTCGGCATCGCTCATTTCAACTAGTGCTTTTAGACCAGCGGCAATTTCGCCTGGAGTGGATCCGATTCGCACGGCTGCTTTGGCAGAAAAGCCTTCAGGTAAATTGCACTCACTTGTCATCAGCACGGGTTTCGCATACGACCACGCTTCAAGCACAGTCATCGGCAAGCCTTCGCTCAATGACGGCAGGATGAATGCGTCGCACGTCCGATAGCATTCGCTTTTCTCCGTGCCGAATTGCGGACCAAGGAAAACGAGGGAAGCGCCAGCCGCGATCTGCTTCAGTTCGCTTTCGTACCCACCCTGGTCCCATCCGGCGATTGCGAGCACCCAGGAAGCGCTGTTTCGACCCGGCGATTTGAATGTCTCGTTCCATGCACGGATTAGATTTGTTAGGTTTTTCTTTCGATGCAGTCGGCCAAGATAGAGGAGAGTTCTTCGACTCTCCGACTGACTTTTCCCATTGTCCTGGCTCAGTTCCGGCAAATCGACCCCGTTGGGAATCACACAGATAGGATTGCGCAATCCATAACTGCGGATCGATCGTGTCTCGGACTCCGAGAGCGCGCGCAGGCAAGCGGCTCCGCGCAAATGTTGATTTTCATAAAGCGTCGTTGCTATTCGTTTCTTCCAACGCGCGTTTCTCAAGGCCCATGGCTCTAACATCCCGTGCGGATGGACAATATAAGGACGCCCCGTCCGCTGATGCCAGCGTTGCGAAGCGAGGGACGAATATTTCCACAGCCCGTGAACAGAGAGAATGTCGAGATCGGCATCGCTCATCGCTGGGACGAGCTGGTTCGAGTATCCCCACGCGCGCAGTTGCGGACGAAACGTCTGAACCGAAAGGAAGTCCCACTCCTGCAAATCGACAGCACTATGTTCGTCTCGAATCCCAAACACACGCACATCCGCATTTGTGAACGCTACCGCCTTGGCAAGTCCACGCACGCTTTGAAACATCCCGCCCGCTTCGCGGGAAACGCTGCTGACCAAAAAACCGACTCTCATCCGGCTCCGAGCAGATAAATTGCGTCGGCTCCGCAGCGGCTTGCCCATTTTTCCAGACGAGTTTCCAGTTGAAAATTCGCCCATGGCCACAAGCGATCGCCAAAAGGAAAGCCGAGGCTGTGCCGCTGCGTCGCGAGAATCTTCAACCGGGCGCGATTACACGCTTCGCGGATGTTTCGTTGGGAGAACCAGGAAATCCTGTATCCCCGCCGGGCCAGCTCGCTTCGCGACGTGAGTGCACGGACAACGCGTGTGCCGAGATGATCAGTCAATGTTGTTTGCAAAATGATTCGCCCATCAGGAGTAAGCATCGATTTCAAATGCGGTAGTAAAATGTCGAGTCGTCCAGTGTGCGCAATCAATCCCAGGCAAAGAATAAGATCAAAACGTGAATCGGTTGGCTTGACGCCGAAGATGTCTGACTGAACAAATTCAAGTTCCGCGTTTTTGATTTGGGAGGTGAGGAGTTCCTTTGCGCTCTGCAACATCGTCGCCGAAAGATCGACGACGGTCGCGTGACTAAATCTGCCCGACTTTAATAACGCGCATGTTATTTCACCCGTGCCTGCGGCGCAGTCGAGCAGTCGTCCTGACAACGCGCCACCTAATTCACACGCGAGTTTGAGACGTTCTTGAAAATTGAAGTTTGCGCCTGATGCGCGTTCCTCGAACTGGCGCTTGTGAGTTTCCGGCAGCTTATCGAAATACGTCGCTACAGGGTGATCGCCTTTCATCGCGCGTAACTTCCCATGACGAATAACAGCGCGCGATCCATTACGCCAAATGTCTTTTGGGGGCCGTCCATAGCAACTCTGGCAGCGCGCTCCAAGCTTTCGCCAAAGCGTTCCGGTGTAAAGTTCGCTGCAATCTTATAGCTGGTGTCGCCGAGGTGTTTTCGCTCCTGATCTGGTAACGAGGTCATCTGTAATAGACCGGCGGTCAGCTCATGCTCGTTGGTTGGCCCGAAAGTAAGGCCGTTGCCATTCACCAGTTCTGGTGCACATCCACAGCGGTTCGAGACAATCACGGGCAACCCTGACGCTATGGCTTCGTTCACAACCAGCCCCCATTGTTCACTGGTACTCGCATGCACGAACGTCTTTGCTAAACCGTAGTAAACCGGCAATTCCTCGTACGGTTT
>DATARG010000149.1:0-10339 GCA_036264275.1 Candidatus Udaeobacter sp.
ATTAGAGCCCTGGAAAAAAGAGGCGGCTGATCAGGAGTTCCTCGCAGAATTGCTTCCCATCGCTCGGTTGTGTAAAATCGGCCATTCCCGATCAGGTTACGGCTCAGGTACCAATCATTCCCGACCACGAACTGCTACGCGTGATCGGACGCGGCGCTTACGGCGAGATTTGGCTGGCGCGGACTGTGACCGGTGCGTTTCGTGCGGTGAAAGTCGTCTATCGCAGCACTTTCGAAAGCGAACGCGCGTTTCTTCGGGAATTCGAAGGAATGTCAGCATTTGAGCCGATCTCACGCGCCCATGCCGGCTTCATCAACATCCTGCACGTCGGACGGACGACCGAATATCTGTACTACAGCATGGAGTTGGCCGACGATCATTTGGACGGTCGCAAGATTGATATTGGCACCTACGAGCCGCGCACGTTAAGGACCGATCTTGCGCGGCACAAACATCTCTCCGCTGACGAATCGATCCGGCTCGGGCTTTCACTAACGGAAGCGCTTGAAGCATTGCACAAACGCGGGCTGACCCATCGCGACATCAAACCGTCGAACATCATTTTCAGCGAAAGCGTGCCAAAGCTTGCCGACATCGGATTAGTGGCGGCCAGTGGACAGCGATCCTTCGTTGGAACCGAAGGTTATATCCCGCCGGAAGGGCCGGGCACACCGCGCGCCGACATTTATAGTCTGGGCAAACTTCTTTACGAAACCTGCACCGGAAAAGACCGGCTCGATTTTCCGGAAGTCGATTCCCAATTAAGCACGCGTCCGGATCGGGAACGTCTTCTGCAACTCAATGACGTGTTAGTGAAAGCATGCGCCAACGATCCGAACAAACGTTACGGCTCAGCTGCGGAAATGAATCGCGACCTCTGCGCGTTGGATCAAGGTCAACGCCCACGCAAACTGCGCGTAAAAACTCTGCTGGGTACGGTATTCCTCGCGATTCTTCTGATCGCCGCAATCGGATTTTGGCAAAAGCTGTCACAACCGAACGTCGATGCTCACCTGCAAACGACGATCCGTACCGAGCCTGGCGGCGCACTGGTCGTTTTAGGCGATCACGCGCAAAAAAGCCCGGCGACATTCGCAGACTTGGAGCCGCGCAAATACAACCTGCGAATCATGAGCCCCGGATACGAGCCGCTGGAAACGAGCGTTGACTTCAGACGAAAACAATTGCCGGATCCGCAACCGTTTCGCCTTACCCGAAGCAAAGGTGCTCTTGAAATCCAATCTGAACCACCCGGAGCACAGTTTTCATTACGAAGCGATGACGGAGAGGTCTCACGCGCAGGAGTAACACCGCAGATGTTAGTTGATCTTCCAACCGGCAAATATTCCATCGTCGCACGCCAGGGTGATTGGGAAATGCGCGGCGACGTTGACGTGCAGCGCGGCGACACCGCGAACAAATCGTTCGCGTTTGTTAGAGCACTTACAAATGTCACTAGCGAGCCCAGCGGCGCAGTGATTTTAGTGGATGGACAGTCGCGGGGGCGCACGCCGCTCCGTCTGGATTTGCCCGCGCGTTCGCACGAGCTAGCCGCGCATTTGGACGGGTGGCCTGACGAACAGCAAACGATTGATGTCGTCGCGCAACGGGACAATGCAGCCCATTTTGTGTTCGCAAATGGCAGCGTGAAGATCACGAGCGCGCCGGGCGGCGCGGCCGTGACAGCGAACGGGAGAGATTTGGGTCAGACGCCGCTGGTGATCGAGGAAGTGAAGCCAGGCAACATCACGTATGAGCTCCGCTTATCCGGTTACAAACCGGGGTCGGTCAGTGGCAAAGTCGAGCCCCAACAACAGACATTTCTGGCTGCGCGTTTGGAAAAGAGCATTGGCCCTGCGCCGGGGCAGCCATTTACCAATTCGTTAGGCATGAAGTTCGTTCCGCGTGGCGACATTCAGATTTCGATCTGGGAAACGCGTGTGCAAGATTACGAGGCGTTTTGCCATGCGAATGGGCGACGATACGACCAGCCTGACTTCCATCAGACACCAAGCGATCCGGCAGTGAAGGTCAGTTGGTTCGACGCCGTGGCATTTTGCAAATGGCTGACCGAAAAGGAACAAAACGAAAATTTAATTGATGAGCGAGAAACTTATCGGCTGCCGACTGATGCCGAGTGGAGTATGGCCGTCGGGTTGATGAATGAAAGCGGTCCGACGCCCGAAGCGCGCGACGGCAAAATTAAGAATGAATTCCCGTGGGGTAAACAATGGCCTCCGCCAAACGACGCAGGAAATTACGCAGGAACATCAGGAAGGCGACGCGTCGCAACGCTGCCCGTCGGAAGTTTTAAGTCCAATTCTATAGGCTTATTCGATTTCGGCGGCAACGTTTGGGAGTGGTGTCTCGACACTTACAAAGGAGACAGCAGTGCAACTGGTCGCGATTGGGGAGTGCTGCGCGGCGGTTCGTGGGCCACCCGCAATCGCCTCGAAATGCAATCCTCTTACCGAAATGTCGTTGATCGCAATGAGCGCGACGTGATCTACGGATTTCGCTGCGTGCTAGCCACGAAATCTGATGGCGACGCGAAAGATGAATAACTGGCCACCGATTTTCGCACTTCGAAGATTAAGCCTGCGTGTGGCGAGCGTAATGCCTGTTAACTCCCTTTGGAAGCAGGCGTTTGCGACCGCGTTGGCGCCGGCGCGCAAGAGTGGCGCGGCCGCCCTTGGTTCGCATACGTGCGCGAAAACCGTGCTGGCGTTTACGCGTACGCTTCGATGGCTGATAAGTGCGTTTCATAACCGTGAACTCGCTGGGCTCCGATCTGAGAGCGCTTACAGTAGGGACACCGCCCGCATTGTCAACGATGCGGAACGGCAAGACCCTAGGGCCGCGACCAATCTCATCCGAGCCGCCGTTATCCTAGATCGGGCAAGAGGCTCTAATTTACAACGTTGCCAACAGGGCCCATTTTTGGAATAACGACTCGCAGCGAAATGGCGGAAAAAGAAAATATCGTGATCGAGCCGGCGACCGAAGCTGACTTGGACGAGTTATCGGAACTGCTCGGCGAATTGTTCGCTCACGAGGGCGACTTCCGCCCTGATAAAGACAAACAGCTCCGCGGGTTGCGGCTCATTTTCGAACAGCCCAGCCGTGGCCGCGTATTCGTACTGCGCCGCAATGGAGCGATCGTGGGGATGATCAATTTGCTTTTCACCATCAGCACAGCGGAAGGCGGGTTCGTCATGCTTTTGGAGGACATGGTAGTGCAGGCGCAATATCAAGGTCAGGGCTACGGCAACAGGCTGCTCGAACATGCAATCGATTTCGCAAAAAAGAAAAACTTTTGCCGAATCACGCTTCTGACCGATCGCCCCGAAAATGTGGCGCAGGCGTTTTTTCGAAAGCATGGCTTTATCGACTCTTCGATGATTCCAATGCGCTTGTGGATCGCGCCGCCACAAAATAGCGACTAGTGATGAAAGATCAGAGGGCGTAGCGCAGCGCTTGAGTTTCTTGGAGCTAAACCGCATTTTTGTCTTCGTATCCGGCGTTCTTTTTGTCAATCCACGCATTCAGCTGAGTCGCGAGACGTTTTTTTAATTCGGCGCGGAATTGAATTTCATCGACGGCCTTGGCTACTTCTGACGCGGAGGGCAGGTTCTTTTTGGCATAATCTTTTAATTCGTCAACGCGCGACGCGTCTGAGAAAAAGGTAAACAAACTCGGTGCATAACGGTTCGCACCTGCCGCATCGACCTTTGCGAGCAGCGCTTTCATATTTTTTTTCGCGAACTCCCAAGCGATATCGGGGTGACCGCTGTCGCGGGCGACCCTTGAAACCAGGAAGACCGCGCGACTTGTCGGCAGCTCGTCCGTAAGCGCAATCGCAAGCGTTTTCTTCACCAATTTCGGATCGATCGCGGCAGCGAGCGCATTGTAGTAATTCTGTTTGTCCTCAATGCTTGTGGTTTTCAGACCGAGCTCGTGCAGTGTGTTCCAAGTCTTGTCATCAGCATAACGGCCGACCACCGTCAGAACTGGAGCGCGAAGATCCGGTGGGAGTGACGCTGAATTTGCGAGGTATTTCTCGAAACGATCGCGGCACCCGGCAATAACGTCCGAATCATTCAAATCTCCGAGTGCTTTGATCAAGCTTGCGCGCAGCGTTCCAGCCTTCGGCGGTTCGTTCTTTTTCGGCTCCCACCCCAAGGTCGCAAAGGTCGGCCGCAAAACCGATCGCGCGTATCGCTGGAATTTTTCGCGTGCCGGACTGTCGACCAGCAGACGGTTAATGAATTCGAAAACATCGATGATCTGTTCGCGTTCGGCCAAATCGGTAGAAGCTGGCAACTTCTCGATGAATCCAAAGTAGAGCGAGGCTGGCGCTCGAGCGGCCTGTACAAGCGCCCAAGCATCGCTCATAAGATTCACGCGATCTTCAACGCCTAAGTTCGGGAGCGCATTAAGCAACAATTGCCACGACGCGTCATCATATTCGACGCGGTAATTTCCAGCGCCGTTGACATTCAATTTTAGCGGACGAGCAGCTGGAATATTTTCCAGTGAACCGGTCTTATCAGCCATCAGCAAAGTCGCCGGTGTTCCGCCGACGACCAAATACGTCATCGGAATTTGCCAGAGAAGTGGCGGAGCTTTCTTGAAATACACAGTGAAACGCTCCTGCGTCAGCCGGACCTTCTCGCCGGCCTCCCGCTTAACGTTTACGACCGGAAGTCCCGGCTGCTCGGTCCAGCCGGCCGCAATCTCACCTACTGATTTGTTCGAAGCATCTGAGAGCGCATTCCACAAATCCGCAGTGGTTGTGTTCGAATATTCATGCGCGTCGATGTACCGGCGGATCCCATCGCGGAAAACATCCTCACCGAGAAAACTTTCCAACATTCGCAGAAACGACTGGCCTTTTTTGTAGGTGATATCATCGAACGCACTGTTGGCTTCGGCTTCGGTTGCAATACGCTGCTGAATCGGATGCGTGGTGGAACGCGCGTCGCCTTCCATCGCCGCTTCCTTTGCGATTCCAGTCCGCCGCGTAGGATCTCGCGGCAATTCGCGGGCGAGCCAGACTTCCCATTGCGGATTAAAGTGCGCCGTACATTTGCTTCCCATCCATGAGGCGAATCCTTCATTGAGCCATAGATTGTCCCACCACGCCATGGTCACCAGGTCCCCGAACCACATGTGCGCCACCTCGTGCGCAATGACTTCGTAAATATTTTGTTTGGTCTCGGCGGATGAATTCTTGGGATCAAAGAGAAGTGCCGATTCAAAATAGGTTATGCCTCCCCAGTTTTCCATTGCACCACCAAAACCGCCCGGAATCGCAATTTGATCCAGCTTGGGCAACGGATACGGCACGCCAAAGTAATCATTATAGTACTTCAGAATCTGCGCTGACGCGTCGAGGGCGTAACGTCCCAGTTCTGCCTTGCCTCTTGTCGCAATTACACGGATCTGCGTCGGACCAGCCTGCGACTCGATAAAATCGAGTTCGCCGGCCACAAATACATTCAGGTAACTAGACATCGGCGGAGTTGTTGCGAAGTGCACCTCTTTGCCGCCCGCGACTTTTTGCTCGCTCTCGATGGGCATATTTGAGACGGCGAGCCAATTTCCAGGCACCAAAGCGGTCAATTGAAAACGCGCGCGAAAAGCCGGTTCGTCCCAACAGGGAAAGAATCGACGCGCATCAGTCGCTTCAAATTGCGTCCCGAGCATAACTTTGCGCTCACCGGTGCCCTGTTCCTGATAATGCATGTAGAAAAGCCCCTGCCCTTGCTGATTGATCTTGCCCGTAAAACGAAGAATGAGGACGTGATAGCCAGCCGGGAGTTCTGACGGCAACGCAAGCGTCAGCAGTTCCTGTTCGTTCTCGCTCGTGATCATTGAGAGCGGCAGGTCCTTGCCATCGACAGAGGCCGCTTCGATCTTGAGTTCGAGCGCGTTCAGCACCAACTGACGAACCGGACGCCGCACGTTTACCTTCACGGTTTCACTTCCGGCGAACGTAAACTTGTCGAGGTTCGGGACGATTCGGACTGCGTACTCCGTCGGAACAACTTCTTTCGGAAGTTTCCCGGGTGTCTCGTTAAAGTTGAACGGTTTTTCCACAGCTTCGACTAACGACCTTATCAAAAATAGAACCAGAAGTGCGAGAAATGGAGCGCGCATGATGTGTCGCACAATAAGACGGCCCACAGGGCCGTGGCTATAGCGGCAGGCTTGATTACTGCACAACCAGCACCAGCAGCAATTGTCCCCCACCCACCTGCGGACCTTTAATCACCAGTGGACTGCGCTTGCTCAGCTTGGTTTCGGTCTCAAGTAAAAGCTCTTTCTCCTTGTAAAGCTTCAGATTCAAAACGTAGCCGCCTCGTGTTTCACCGCGTGCGTCAACGTGCAATCCGAAGAATTTGCTCGTTGCAAGCCAATCTTCCTGACCGGTCCTGAGGATTTTCTGCGACTGCCCGATCACTTGGAATTGGTTGTAGCCAAAAAACTTTTTCAGCAAGCCTTCGATCCGAGTCAATTCGGACGGGATTGCCCGGGGCTGCGAGACATTGTCCGCCATGACAAGCCCGCTCCACACTGTCTCCGCCACATCCGACGCCAGAGCTGGCGCAGTGGTCAGAAGAAGAACAGATATTACGACCGCCAGCGAGTAATGCATGAGCAGTTATTTGGCGGCGTAATCGGCCGGCAAGCTTTGTAGTCCTTCGGTCCAAAGGACCGTCGCACGGTCTTGTTTAACCTCGAAGATCGAGACGGTCGCATTCGGACTAACTACGGGATCGACGCGCGCATTGAGGATCTGTGTCAGGTATTGCGATTCCTCTGCTGGCCTTTCCTGACGCACAACGAAAACGGTGCAGATTAGAAACACAGCGAGCGAAGCCGACCCGGCCCAAACCAAGCGAGGAATCGTCCACCAACGGGATGTCGGACTTCGGCGAGCGCGCTCCCGACGTTGCTCGTCGCTTTCCTGGACGATCCTTTCACGGAGTTGATGACTAAAGAATTCTTCGTTGGTCATTGGACGCGCAGACAACTCGCGTTTCAACAGCGCACCGAGTTTTTTTGCGCAGGCTTTTTCGGCTCGAGCAGCCGCTTTGTCGGGCAGCGCCGTCTCGAATTCCGATAATTCGCTCCCGCTAAGCTGGTCGTCCAACCATGCTGTCCATTTTTCTTCAAACGTTTTCATAAACGTCTCTCAGTAAGCCTTGCAATTTCTTGCGCGCATAAAACAACCGGGACATCACAGTCCCGATCGAACATCCCAACGCCTCTGCGATCTCGTGATACTGCATTTCGTCGATCTCCTTCATTAGAATCACTGCGCGGTGTTCAGGTGAGAGCTGACCGATTGCCTTCTCGATCCGGGTGCGAATCTCGTCTCGTTCCATGGCTTGATGGGGCAACGCTTCCGTTTTCGGAACCGTTTTAGACGCCGGATCAATCTCTCTAAGTTGAATTGCGTCATCGAACTCAGCGCCGCCGGCTTTGACCTGCTTCTTGCGCAGCCAATCGATCGTAACGTTCATGACGATGCGATAAATCCAGGTGTAAAACGACGACTGACCGCGAAAGCGTCCGATCGACTTCCATGCTTTGAGAAAGCCCTCTTGAGCCAGATCCCATGCGTCCTGTTCGCTGTGGACCATGTTATAAATCATGCCGAATACTCGTGTCCGGTAGCGAGTTACCAGCTCGTCGAATGCTTCGGTTTCACCGGCCTGGCATCGTTTCACCAAGTCCAATTCCGACACATCGGACTGCGCCAGAGTCGCTTCCGTTTGCATGATTGGACGGAACCCGCCCTTATTTCATTCAACGCTGAAAGCTGTCTGGGCCGAAACGGCGGCGCCACTCGGCGCGGTATTCACCCATCAGACTTACGATGCCGTCCCGAACTTCGAAGAGTCGTTGCTGCAACACTACATAATCCGAGCGGCTAATCAGTCCGTCAGCTCTTCGCAATTGCGCGGCGGCATTCATCGAGGTCGTGATCGCCTTCAGAGCCCGTTTCAAATAGGCGATCGTCATCCCGATTTCGTCGAGATGATCACCGCTCAACGCTGCTGCTAGCTTCGCGCTGGCCAGAGCGGCGTGAGTAGCCAGCTTAACCGCTGCGGGTTCGTTTTGTAGCGAAGGATTTTGATCGAACAATTGATCGATCCAGAGCGTGAGATCAAAGGCAGCGCGATAAAGATTGTGCTCCTGGAAAGTTTCGCCGGAGGCCGCTGTATCGTCGACGACGGACTCTTCCTCTTCCGTCGCGGTTTCATCCAAGAGCGCGTCCACCTCCGCGCTCCAGTCTTTTTCATCGAGCAACTGTGTCCAACCCATTTCGCGCGCGATAATTTCATCACGCCGCGGATCGTCAAGATATGTTTCCAGCAACTGCATGTATTTTTCTGTCTTCCCATCTTGTTGCTGAAGAAAACGCTCCCAATCGTATTCGTCCCAGATTCGTTCAGGCTCGCCCCAATTGCCGGCCATGCAGAACTAAACGCGAGCTTCTCTTTCCACGCAAAATCTTTTCGTTGCTCATTTCTTTCAGCATCAACGCTCGAATCCGTTGGTTGCATCAGGCTCTTCGATCAGTAGGTTCGACTTCGTGAATAAGCATGCTTCACGGTGTGGGTTGCTTGCACTGACCATCGCGTGGCTGCTTTCCGCTTGTTCTTCGGGCCCTCAGGAAGGCGTCGTGACGGAACGAGCAGGTGAACCGGGGATGACGGCTATTGAAGCGCACTTCCCAAAGCCGTCATACGCTCCCAACGGCGAAGGCGGGGACAGCTCTGGGCACTTCTGAATTGGGACTCTGATCGTTGACGCTGTAGACACTCCGTGACTGCCGTCTTTTGCGGTTGGTTGCATCAAAGATGACTTCCACATAAGTTCGCGTCTGTGATCAAACAAACCGCATTGACAGGCGTCTTGGTTTTGCTGATTGCGTTTTTGCTCATCTCGTGCGCGTCAGATACTGATGAAACGCCCTTGTCCAAGCCGTCTGTTTCTCAGTCCGAGGGAGCTGCTGTCCCCGGAGAAAAAATGGGCGACGACCGTGTTGCTCCGGGCCCGATGGGATCCACCAACGTGCATTGGTGATAAAATGTGGAGGCGGTGGTGTCACCGCCGTGTTTGCGCTCCGACCTGCCGCGATTCGGCGCTCATCGAGCGCCGCTATAGTCAACCGCCATTCATGAAGTGCAGCAGCGCTTCATGGACACCGGCGCCATGGTTTTTCTGCGCGACGTAACCGCCTGCGTTGTTGACAGCATTTTGCACTTCCGGAATGGCATTCGCCGGACACGATGGCATCGCCGCGAATCTTCCGTCCAGCATCGACACATCATTGTGGTGATCACCTGCAGCGAAAATGTTTTCGCGAGAGACATTTAGCAAACGTGCCAACTCTGCCAGCGTCGCACCTTTATGGTAATCAGCGTGGCAGAAACGCAGGTAAATCCCATTGCGCTGATAATCCAGCTTCGGATGGCCCGCACGCGCCTGCCGAATGAAGTCCGTGATGCGGTCCATCTCTTCCTCGCTTTCGGCGGCGAGCCCTTCGAGGCCTTCCGAATTGTAGATCAGACGCGCTTTCGTTTGATTCGTAGCGAAATCCACGAATTCAGCCAGGACAGAACCGGCAGACGAAAACAAGTCAGCATGATCGCGAGCGCATCGGCGGTTCCAATCGCCGAACGGTTCCCATTTCTCGCTGTTTCGTCCTGGGCGAAAAACGTCGCGTTCGGTGGTGAGAATGAAATCCGGACGACTCGGTAGCGCGAACTCGGCGAAACCTTTCTCGAGCAGGTCGACCGAGCGCCCGGTATTGATCGCCCAGATCGCACCCGCATCCTGCAATTCTCGAATCAACTCCATACATTGCGAGTTAAACAGTGGTTCCGTAACACGCGAAACAAGCGTTCCGTCAAAATCGAGACTAAGCAGTCTAATTGGTGAACGCATTCTAAGACAATTTAAGAATTGATTTTCGAGACGCAATGGGTCGATTGCTTAGCAGCGTAAAATCCTGATGAAATCGGCCTACGAGTTGGCAATGGAACGCCTTCAAAAGACGTCGCCGTCGCTGTCGCTGACTGACGAACAGAAAAAGAAACTTGCTGAACTGGATTCCAAGTATCAGGCGAAAATTGCGGAGAAAGAGCTCTTCCTGAAAGATCAAATTCGCAAGGCACAAATCGAGGGGAAGGTCGATGACATCGAGTCCCTGCAGAAGCAACTCGCTTCAGCGGTCCGACGGCTTCAGGAGGAATGCGAAGCGACGAAAGAAAAACTTCGCGCTGGCTTTGCGAAATAGGTAGGGGCGATTCACCGAACG
>DATARG010000066.1:0-3782 GCA_036264275.1 Candidatus Udaeobacter sp.
GCATCATCCATTCACTCGACCGAAAGCCGAGGACATGCCGCTGTGTGAGGCTCACAAATTTGCGGAGGTTCGCGCCGAGGCATACGACGTCGTCTTGAACGGTGTGGAAATAGGCGGCGGCAGCATACGGATCTACGAGCCGGATTTGCAGGAAAAAATGTTCGCAGCGCTCGGGATCAGCCCGGAAACTCGAGAATCACAGTTTGGTCATTTGCTGCGCGCCTTTCGGCTCGGCGCACCGCCGCATGGCGGGATCGCACTCGGTTTTGATCGCCTGGTGATGCTGATCTGCGGCGAGCAAAGCATCCGCGACGTGATGGCTTTTCCGAAAAACAACCGCAGCATGGATCTTATGTCGCAGTCGCCTGCGGAAGTCGATCCAAAGCAGCTACGCGACTTGGGACTCAAGCTTGCCAAAGACAAGTAGCTATAGCCGCGCCTGTGTCAGCCCGCGTTCTTTAGAAGATGCTTGCCATCGGCGAGTGAACTGATCAGTATGAAGTCCCGATGGTTCGAGCGAATTGTCGGGCGCGGTTTACGGCCGCCGATTTCGACTTTATCGTGCGCACGCTGGCGCGGTCGCAAAGCGATCAAGTTTCTCTGGTCGATCTGTTGAGCGACGTCGAGACACGCGATTCCATTCTTGATCATCCGCGATTGGTTGATGCGATTCTAAACAACTGCGGGCATCTCCGAATTTCGTCACAATTTTACTTTTACGTGCTTGCTCGCCACGTCCTACAGCAGGGCGGGATCGGCGACCGAAAACTTTGCGATTACGTAGGGTCGCTGCTGGAAACATTTTCGCGGGCGAGCCGGCTTCAGATTTCTGACGAGGCTCATCGTCTGGCCGAACAATACATTTCCGATATCCTGATCGCGCTAAACCGCGCGACTCCAGAGCAGGCGTTTTTGCTTCGGGCTCACATTGGTAATTACTCCCTGTTCATCAGTGGAATTTTTCACGAGAACACGCAGCGGCGCAGTTTGCGTGGCGGACCGGACATCAAGTTTTACGAGCAGGTCGGCCGGACGAACTATCAACTTGTTTCGTCCCACGTCGTGGCTCGCCGTTGCGAACTGGATGACGTCTTCGAAGGATTGGCGGACCGATTTCGAGAGGTCCGGCTAGCGCTGAATCAGCTTTCCGATCAGTTGCTGAATCTGGACGATGACGCGCGTCCCTCGCTTTCTTTATGAACGAGACGCTCTTCAGCCAAATCCAGCGATTATTCGAACGCACGTACGCGCAAGTCGGAATCAATCTGGAAGATTGTCTGATTGATCGGACGCGCTGCGCGCAGTTGTCGATGCTCGCAGGAACATCGGCCCGGGAACTGAGCGAACTCGCGCGCACATTTTTGCGGCGAGCCGGCGATCAACTTTACGTCGGCATTTATTATTCCCGATGGCTGATTGAACAACTCGAACAACACGATCCACGTGCGGGGCTGGGGGACCGGAATATTCGATCGCTGATTGCGTTTGTTGAAGAATTGAATCATGCGTTGCACGCCGCGCTCCAATTCAAACGCGGAGTGCGCGAGATCGCGTCGGAAGATTTTGCGCGCAACCTTGAGCTCCAGGCACAGGTCGACACCTATCTGGTTCTTTTATTGTTCATCGCTTTTTTCCGAAAAACGCAACGCGTCTCGGCAAGCGATCGCCGTTGGTTGCGTTTTCATCTTTTCGCGCGGCAATCCCCTGAGGCGTTTCGCGACGCGAATCTGCGCGGCCGTTACCTGGAGACCAGTCAGCTCGCCGCAGGTTACACTCGTTATCTCGACACCCTCAACGCCGTTCGTCGTCTCGATGAAATCCGGCGATTTCATTCGCTCGATTACGGCGGGAAAAAGGCGCAGATTCTGGCTCTCATGAGCGGCGCAAGCTAAAGAGGCATACCTGCGCAGGGGATCGGCTCAGTTGCGCGGATAACGCTCAGCATCGATTACTTTTGGCATGAGGACATATCCCAAAAGCCCGAGAGAGATGACCAAAGGCATGATGTATTTTCCGCGGATGCTGGACAAAATTCGACTGCATCTGCGCGGCGAGCTCCACGAAGATTATCAAGAAAACTTCGGCGCGCCGAAAGCGGCAGACGATGTGTGCTGTAATTTTCTGCGCGTGCATCATCGTGATCTGATTGACCGGGTGAAGCAGGGTGGGACAGATGAGGAAATTCTGGAATGGTGTTTCGAAAAGGGCCGCCGGTTGAACGATGGTGACCTCTTTGTCTGGAATGGATTTGCATCGAAGCTCGGGTGGCGCGATTCAATCACGCCACGTCTCGAACAACGAAAAAAGGAGATGGGAATCGCCGATCGCAACGACATTCAGTGTATTCCTGATCTGATCGATTACGACGAGGGCCGTTTCCCGGAAGCGAGCAAGACTTCGTGAATTCATTGAACTTCTCCTGGTTACGAGTTGGAGTAGTGATTGCCGCGTGTTTCGTGGCCTGCACTGCTTGCCAGTACGACGTCCCAATCACAACCGCTCCGACTCGAAAGGTGCAGGAACAATTGCTTGGCAATTGGACGTCGGCTGATGGAAAAGAACACATGAATGTGCGGCGGCTCGATGAGAACACCTACGTGGTTTATTACGATGGTGGTTTGTTCCGAGCTTATCACTCCGACGTCGCGGAAACACCTTTCGCGAGTGTTCAAGACCTTAACTCGAACGACCGAAAGTATGCCTACGTCATTTGGAAATTGTCGGACGACAGCAAGTTTCTGAAATTGCGTAACGTCAATGACAAAGTTGTTCCAAAGGAAACCAAAGACTCGGCCACGGTGGTTGCTCTTCTGACCAAAAATGCCAGCCGTCCTGACTTATTCGGCGAGGAGATCGAGTTTAGAAAAGAGAAATAGCAGCCGCGTTTTCACGTTGAACGACGCGCTGCAACGAAATGCGAAGCATGAGGCCAGGTTTTCAAACATCTCTGGTTATGGCCTTGGCGAACGCGTAAATAGCAAGAGCCTGAGATTCTTCGCTTCGCTCAGGATGCCAAAACTGCGGGACGTCTAACAAAGACGGGATCTGCCAGTGCGATGGTCGAGCACGATTCTCCGCAGAATTGATGATCACGGGTTTTCTGACAGAGTTCGCGATGCACGAATCGAGAGATGGATTGCGCGCGAGATGTCTTCTAATCTTGTTACTATTTGTTTGCACGGCGCCGATCTCTGGCCAACAAATACCAGCGATCGCATCAAGTCCGAACGGATCGCCGTCACCGACTCCGCCTGTCTTTGCGCCACAGACGTTGTCGGAACTGAAGCAATTGCAGAAGGCAGCTCTGCAAAGTGATTACGCTTACCGGCAGGTCGCGCATCTGGCCAATAACATCGGGCCACGTTTAAGCGGATCGGCGCAGGCGGCAAAGGCAGTCGAGTACGTCGCGGCCGAATTGAAAGCGATCGGCTCCGACGTGCAGCTCGAGAAAGTCATGGTGCCTCATTGGGTGCGCGGAGAAGAGACTGCCGCTCTGGTTCAATTTCCCGGACAGGCACCAAACACCACGCAGAAAATTGTCTTATGCGCGCTGGGGGGGAGCGTGGCCACACCAAAAAATGGGATCGAAGCCGAGGTCGTTGTCGTAAAAACTTTCGATGAATTGAAATCGATCCCTCGCAAAAGAGTCGCGGGCAAAATCGTGCTTTTTAATTATCCATTCGACAAACAAATCGCCGCGGAGGGTCGTGGCTTCCAGGCCTATGGCGAAGCGGTGACCTACCGCAGTCATGCGCCGAGTGCGGCCGCAAGGCAAGGCGCTG
>DATARG010000161.1:0-12626 GCA_036264275.1 Candidatus Udaeobacter sp.
CAACTGTTCGACGATCGTTTGGGCAAGCTCGGTTTGTACGCCGAAGACATCCTTCAGATTGCGTGTGTAATTCTCCGACCATTGTTCCTCGCCCGTATTGGCTTGAGTGAGACGAGCTGCAATGCGCACAACGTCGCCGGCCTTCCGCACGCTCCCCTCGACTAAATGAGCGACCCCGAGTTTATCGCCGATTCGCTCTGCGAAATCCTGGCGTTGAGTTGATCGGCGATGGCGCTGGCGACTTCGCCTTCAACCGCAAAAACATCGTTGAGGGTGCGATTGTAGCTTTCCGCCCATAAGTGCTCATCGCTGGCCGCTTTGATCAACTGGACATTAATGTGTACGGCGTTACCGGCTTTTTGCACACTGCCTTCGAGCAAGTTCGATACGCCCAGTTGCTGGCCGACCTCGCGCAAATTATCCGGCGCGCTTTTGTATTTTTGAGTCGAGGTGCGGGAGATTACCTTTAAGGCCGCGATCTTCGATAGGCGCGTCAGAATTTCGTCCTGAATTCCTTCGGCAAAGTAAGCATTCTCCTTGTCGCTGCTCAGATTCTCGAAAGGCAGGACGGCGATGCTTTTGTCAGGAATAGGAGCCGATTCGGCGACGTGAGTAGGGCCGCCCTGCGTAGCGCTGTTATTGGCTAAGCCAGCCGGGGCTTTGCGCCGGAAAAGTTGAAAGGCGAGTAAGCTGGCTGCAATGACGGCGAGCACGACAGTAATTCCGACAAGTTTGCGTCCGGTGTATTTTGTTATCGACTCGTTAGGTTTTACCTCGGATTCAAGCTTAATACCTTCCGGCGTGATTTCAAAAGCCCACGCCAGAATGACAGAAATCGGAAACCCGACAACCAGCACAGTCAACAGCAGCTTCATCGTCCAGGAAGGCGCGTCGAAGGTAGGCAGAACGATTGAAGCTGCTTGAATGACCAGCCAAGCCACCACGGCATAAGCCGCCGCGACCTTGTAAACATTGCGCCGCTTCAGTTCGGCGAAGAAGTTGCTGTTCTTCACTTTGAAGATCCGCGGAATTCGCGCGCCGGAACGATCTTTGCAGCGATCGCTTCGAAGCGCGGATCGCTACGCAAAGGATCGACAAGCGGATCAACTCTAATCCACGCTATCTCAGAGCCGGCGTGATCTTGGTAACATCGTTCAAGCCAGTAAAGCGCCTCCGCTTTGTCGTCGAGTCCGACATAAACAATAACAAAGCTATAAGCCGAGACGTAGCGCTGTTTGGTTAGCTGTTTCAGTTGGTCCAGTATTTTCAATGTTTCAGTCTTGTTGCCCGAACGCGCGTAAGCGTGACCGAGCAACCCAAGCACGAATGGGTCATCGTTTAATGCTCGCGCCTTCTGATACTGCTGAATTGCCTGGTCGAAGTCTCGTTTGGCCGCGAAAGCCTGGCCGAGGTTGACGTAGGCATAGTAATAGCCGGGGTCGATTTCCAATGTTTTGCGCAGTTGCGTTATAGCTTCGTCGTAGCGGCGTGCAAAAAGGTAATTTACGCCCAGATCCGTGTTGATCACGAGCGAGAGAGGATCCAGTTCGACCGCTCGCTTTCCCTCGGCGATCGAGTCGTCGAACCGGCCTAAGGCGGAAAGTGTGTTGTTGCCGTACTGCTGGTGCCCGGTTGCGTAGTTTGGGTTCAATTCAATCGCACGTTCAAACTCCTTGTTCGCCTGTACGAAATCGAATTCGTAATACCAAATCGCCAGCGCCAAAGTAGTGTGCGCTTCCGCGAGCGTGTCGTCTAACTCCAACGCCTTCTTTGCCGCCGCCATCGCCTTCGGATAACAATCTCCCGGCGCCCCTGCCGTGTAGCCAGGTAGAAATACGTAAGCGTCGGCGACTCCGGCGTAGGCTAGTGCGTAATTCGGGTCCGCCGCGATGGCTTGCTGAAAGTAATCGAGTGATTTTTTCAGATCGTTACCGGTGCGCTTGTTCCAAAAGAACCGTCCTTTTAAATAAAGCTGGTGCGCTTCGGTATTGTCGGTCGGTCGCGCAGCAATGACATGCTGCTCGGAGCCGGTCAACTTTGCTTGTAATGTATCGGCAATCGTTTTCGCGATCTCGCTCTCGACTGCGAAAATATCGATGAGCTTACGGTCGTACACCTCAGCCCAGAGATGCGCCTCAGTGGCAGCTTTGATTAACTGCACATTGACGCGCACCTCGTCGTTCACCTTCTGCACGCTGCCTTCGAGCAGATGAGCGACCCCGAGTTGTTGGGCGATCTGAGGTAAGTCGCCTTTGTTTTGAAAACGGAGCGTTGAACTGCGCGCGATGACCTTGAGGTCCGCGATCTTGGCCAGCCGCGTGAGGATTTCGTCCTGAATACCTTCCGCGAAGTAAGCGTTGTCTTTGTCGCTGCTCAGATTTTCAAACGGCAGGACGGCTATCGATTTTTCCGGGATGGGGGCTCGAGCTCCTGCGAGACCTTCGGAATTTGGCGTCGCGGCAGCTCCGCCCTCCGAGCTCTTATGCGATCGAGTCGTCCACAACCAACCGATAGCTATAGCTATAACGATCAATATCCCGACGACAGCGAGTGGCTTAATTGAAAGCGAGCGGCGCTGTTCACCAATTTTCGATTTCCGATTTCCGATTTCCGATTTTCTGCCGGCATCTGCCGCGCGCTCCCACGGGAGCACGACCCGAAACAATTCCATCGGCACGGAGATATTTTTTAGTTCGGCCGGCGCCAACTTCTCGAAGCGCGTCTCCACGGCATTGCGGATTTGCCGCTCAACGTCTATCGACACGCAAATTCCGCCCGCCCCGGCCAGTGGTTCGATCCGAGATGCGATGTTTACTCCATCGCCGTAAACGTCGCCCGCGCGATGGACCACATCGCCGATATGAATACCGATCTTGAGTTCAATGCGACGCTCGGCTCCAACATCATGATTGCGATGAGCGAGGGCGCGCTGTATCTCGATCGCGCATTGGGCCGCTTCCAAGGCGCTGTTGAACTCAATCAGAAACGCGTCGCCAATCGTTTTGATCTCCGTCCCGTGAAAACGCGGGAAGATTTTTCGGAGAATTTCCCGATGCTCCTCGAGCAGCTCGAGAGCTAGTTTGTCATCGCGCTGGGAAAGCGCGCCGTAGCCGACCATGTCGGTGAACATGATGGCAGCGAGCTTGCGTTGTTCGTCCGAGCTACTCATTTTGCAGCTGTCGATCCGTGGAATTCTCGCGCCGGCACGATCTTTTCCGCTAGCGCTTCGAAGCGGGGCTCTGCACGCAGTTCATCCAGCATCGGATTCACTCGGATGTCGTAGATATCATTCCCCGCGCCTTCGCTGTAGGCGTGTTCCAGTGCATCGAGCGCTTGTTCTTTCTCGCCCAGACCAAGATACATTAGAGCCAGGTTGTAGCCGGAGACATAACGCGTTTTCGCTTCTTCGTTTAGGTGAGCGAGGATTTGTTCCGCCTCATTCCGTTTGCCTGCTCGCGAATAGGCCTGGCCAAGTAACGCCAGGGCTTGCGGATCGTCATCCAATTCCACCGCTTTTTTGTATTCGGCGAGTGCCGCATCGGGTTGGCCCTTCAGTTGAAGAATTTCACCGAGATAGTAATGCGCCAGATGCGACCGGGGCTCGATCTCGATTGCTTTCTCGGTCGCGGATACTGCTTCTTCATATCGACGCGCATAGAAATAGGTGTTGCCGAGGTCGGCATGGTTAATCATCGACAGCGGATCAAGCTCGACCGAGCGTGTCCCTTCAGCGATGGCGCGGTCGAAATCTCCGCGCGCTACAAGAGCCGTGTTGGAAAACCAGTGGCGGGCAGTCGCGTAATTTGGATCCAGTTCAATCGCTCGCTCGAACTCCGCGATCGACTGATCGAAAGCAAAATCGTATCCGGCCAGGATTTGGGCCCAGGAGGCGTGCGCCTCGGGGAGGGCATTGTCGAGTTCCAGGGCCTTTTTCGCTGCGGCTTTTGCTTGTGGAATGGAATTGCCCGGCGAATCGGCGCCGTAGACGGAAAGAAGTAGGTAAGAGTCCGCTAAACCGGAATAGGCGAGAGCGTAGTTGGGATCTTTCGAAATGGCCTGATTGAAATATTCAATGGCGCGTTTTAAGTCCGCGGCTGTCCTTTTATTCCAAAAGAATCGGCCCTTGAGATAAAGCTCATATGCTTCTGAATTTTCAGTAGGCTGTTTGGCCATCATCATCTTCTCGGAACCGGTTAACTTGGCCTGCAATGTGTCTGCGATTGTTTTGGCGATTTCGCTTTCGACGGCAAAGATGTCGTTCAGCTTTCGATCATAAATTTCCGCCCAAAGATGCGAATTGGTCATGCCGTTGATCAGTTGCACGTTGACGCGGACCTGGTGGTTCACCTTTTGCACACTTCCCTCCAAAATGTTGAGAGCTCCGAGCTGCTTCGCGATGTCGGGCAGATTCTCCGGCGAGCTTTTGAATTTCTCGGTCGAAGTTCGCGCGATCACTTTCAGGTCGGCCACTTTGGCCAAACGCGTGAGGATTTCATCCTGAATGCCTTCGGCGAAGTAGGCGTTTGCTTTTTCGTCGCTCAGATTCTCGAACGGGAGGACCGCGATACTCTTGTCGGGAATTGGCGCGGCAATGGAAGTTGATGAGCTTGTCGAACCGGGCGAAGGCGGGCTGACTTTCTGGCGCGAAAAGAACCAAGTCGTCGCAACGGCAATGATCAACGCAACAACGATGAGAGCGCCCGCGAGGAAATGTTTTCGATTTCCCGCGGCCGACACGGCCGCCTCTACAGTTCGGCTCGGCTTCGCTCCGGAAGATTGTTTGGCAAATTTCTGCGGAGATTCACAATTGCCGGCTTCATCGGTGTACAGGTTAACGACCGAAACACGCGTACCATGTTTCACTTCGCACTCACCTAGGTCGGACAAATGCGAGCGCCACTGTGGATATTGCTCGAGATCGTCCGCGACGCGTTTCGAAAGCAGAATGTGACCGGCATCGCCGCAATCCATCACCCGTTGTGCCAGGTTAATTCCAACACCCGCGATGTTCGCCTGTTCGTTCAGGTCAGTGATCTCGTTAACCGGGCCGCTGTGGATTCCCATGCGGACCTTCAGGTCGGGATGACTCTTCAGGGCTTTGCTGATTTCCAATGCGCAAAGAACCGGCGCCTCCAAGCTGTTGCGAAATACCAGTGCGCCGCCATCACCAGTGGGTAAACGCAGAAGCTTGCCTTCCGCTGCCGCTTTCTTGAATTGTTCGGTGCCGCGCACAATCTCGCGCAGCGTTTGCATTTGATTGCTCTGTTCTGCCAGCAGCAACTTCGAGTAACCGACAATGTCGATAAACAAAACGTGGCCGATGTCGAACTTAAGTTCTGGAAGGGAGTTGGAGGACACGTCTTGCTGCTAATTTCCAGTTATTAGATTCAGTTTTGAACTGCTTTTGGCGCGAGCAAAGCAACGATTTGATCAAAACGCGGATCACCGCGCAAGCTGTCCCAATCGGGGCTGCTCTTCAGTTCACCATATGTGATGCCGGTCGGAAGTTCGGCTGATGTTTTGAGTTGTTGCAGCGCCGCCTCTTTTTCGTCGCACGCCGCGTAAATCACGGCGAGGTAATTGATGAATGTCGGACCGATCCAGGAATCTTTGCTGTGAGGCAGGATCTGACAGGCGCGTTTTCCTTCCTGGATTGCTTCGTTGCATCGACCGAGCATGGCATCGGTTAGGCCGAGATACGCCCATGCCTGCGGATAATTGGGCTGTTCCCGGGTGGTACGCTCAAAAATCGCCCGTGCGTTCACCAGCGCCGTCTGTGCTAATTCTTTGTTGCCGAACAACCATGCCGTGCGTCCGACGCAATACTCGCGAGGCACGGCTGCTTCATCGAAGCTATTGGAGACACCTTCGGCTGGAATAAGGGCGACCGCCTTCTCGGCTGCGGCTTGATCTCGCCCCATCCAACTGCAAACCAAAAGCGGAAATGCCACCCCGCGCGCCGCGTCAGGACCTTGCTGGGCCACCAGATCCAATTGTTTTCGCCACGCTTCCATGTTGCCTGTCTCGCCAAAAAAACCAAACCCGAGCAGATTGCGAGCGAACGGGTCGTTAGGCAGAATGCCAAGGCATTGCTCATACAAGCGTTTTGCCTCACCGTACCGACGAGTGGCTTGGAAAAGCGAACCTGCTTCCATCAATACCACGAAGTTGCGCGGGTCCAGTTCCACCGCGCGCTTAAAATTCGCTTCTGCCTCATTCCAGCGGGCTGTTCGGCGATCGACTGCGCCTATGTTCACATAGATTCTGGCTTCGTTAGGCAAGCGTTGTTTAGCCAGCTCAAATTCTTTTAAGGCTTGATCGTAATTACGGAAGCCATGATACGCGTAGATACCCTTCTGCCAGTGGACCTCTCCTGCATCGGGCTGGATCTCCTCGGCGTGCTGCAGCGCAATTCTGGCCAATTCGCGGCGCTGATCGGTGTGATCGAAGCCTTCCCAATAAAGATCCATATGAGTCTCAGCCATCAGACAGTAGGCACGGAGGAATTTCGGGTCGCGCCTGACCGCTTCTTCAAGCAGGCTGATCCCCTGTAGCAAGCTTCCTTTTGCATCCGGATCGTTCGATAAATCGTCGAGCTGTCGCGCCCGCAGATAAAGATCGTACGCCACCGGATCCATCGTGACCGGCTTGGCCATTTGTGCCTTTTCGTCAGCGGACAAATGCGCCTGCAATTGTTGAGCGATTGCTTCTGCGATTTCGCTTTGGATCCCGAACACATCGGCAAGATCTTTCGTGTAGGTTTGCGCCCACAGATGCGCGTCGTTCCGAGCGTCGATCAACTGCGCATTAACTCTAACTTTGTTTGCGATGCGTTGGACGCTTCCTTCCAGCACATGCGCGACCCCCAGCGTCTGCCCAATCTCCCGTAGATTCCGCGGTGTGGCGGCCTTGTATTGCATCACGCTCGTGCGACTGATCACTTTCAGGTCGGTGACTTTGGACAAATCCGTCAGCACTTCATCCTGAATGCCTTCGGCAAAGTAGGCGTTCGATTTATCGTCGCTGAGATTCTCGAAAGGCAATACGGCGATGGATTTTTCCGGAATGGCGGCAACGACTGAGGTCGAGGGCGATGAGCTGGTCGAAGTAGAGGAGTGACTGCCTTTCGGCTGCGAAAGAAACCAAAACGCGACGACAATGAGTAACACAATGACAATGAGAGAGGCACCAACCAAATGTTTTCCTTTTGTTCGATGTCCTGCGGCCAGGACTCCGCCAGCCCGGCTCGGACCCGCCTCGACAGTCTGGAATTTTTGCGGCGCTGTCCGATTACCGGCGTCATCGGTATAGAGGTTGACGACTGAAACACGCGCTCCGTGTTTAATTTCGCATTCACCGAGATCGGACAAGTGCGATCGCCATTGCGGATATTGCTCGAGATCGTCCGCGACACGTTTGGAAAGCAGGATGTGACCGGCATCGCCGCAATCCATCACGCGTTGCGCCAGGTTGATCCCGACACCCGCGATATTGGCCTGTTCATTCAGATCAGTGATCTCGTTAACTGGGCCGCTATGGATTCCCATGCGCACCTTCAATTCCGGATGACTCTTAAGCGCCTTGCTAATTTCCAAGGCGCAGAGAACCGGCGCTTCCAAGCTGTTGCGGAACACGAGCGCGCCGCCGTCACCGGTCGGCAGGCGCAGAAGTTTGCCTTCAGCCTCAGCTTTCTTGAATTGTTCGGTGCCGCGCACGATCTCACGCAGCGTTTGGATCTGATCGCTTTGTTCTGCGATTAGCAGCTTCGAGTAGCCGACGATATCGATAAACAAAACGTGACCGATATCAAACTTCAGTTCTGAAGGAGACTGGGAGGACATGTCGTATTAGTTCCCCTGGCAGAGTTTTTGGAAAGCGGGATCGGCGCGCAACGGATCCCAGAGTGGATCGAGCCTAAGAATGGCCGGCGTGATGGGCACTGGGGTGTAAAACCCGCCCCAATATGGCGTTTCTAACAGCTGGGTGAGAGTTGAGATCGCACTGCTGTTCTCGCCGACGAGCGTCTGAATCAACGCCAGATTCTCTTCATAGACAGGTCCGACCATCGGATCTTTGGCACGGGGATAGAGCGAGACTGCACGCTCCGCTGCCTTCAGGGCCAAATCCTTCTGCCCGGTTACGGCATAAGCTTCAGAGAGGCCTAAGTATTGGATGTCTGGTTGATCTCCGTGGGACTGCTCCAGTGTATTGCGCGCCTGTTCAGCGGTAACCTTTGCACCAGCTGTATCGCCAGCAAGGCGCTGCATGAGAGCAAGCCAGGCCTGAACACCGGCCTTATTGACCTGAGAATCATAATGGGATCGAGCCAGTTGGTCTTGCACCAATCGAACGGTCTCACCGTAATTTCGCTCGAGTCTCAATTGGGTGAGTTTAGCTCCGGAATCTTGACCTTTATTTTCTTTTTCTAAAAGCTTGGCGGCTTCTTGCAGGTTACCCTGGGCCTGATAGATGCCGGCCTTTGACGCCATTGCATCCGGATCGTTTGGCGTAATGTCCAGCACGCGGTCATAGAGCTTTAGCGCGGCTGGGAATTGTCGAAGCGTGGCGTAAGTTTGTGCCGCGTGGATGAGTGACTCCACGTTACGTGGGTCCAAGGCGAGGGCTTGCTCGAAGTAGGCAATGCTTTGGTCCCAGTTTCCCCCGCGCCGAGCAATAGAGCCGAGAGCCGTTGGTGCCTCGCTGCTGCTTGGTAACAACTTGCTGACGCGATTGAAGGTGGTTTTAGCAGACCCGTAATCACTCAGCACGTGATATTGATAATAACCCAAGGCGAGCAGAGTTTCAGCCGAGTTCGGCTCAAGTTTCTGCGCATTCTCCAAAGCGCTTTTCGCCGCATCGCGGCTAGCAGCGGAAGCAGTGTCAAAGTAGAGTTGCGCGTCCGCGCGAGAAAGCCGCGCCCAGGCAAGCGCAAAATTGGGATCAATCTGCACCGCCCGCTCAAAAAAACGACTGGCTTTCCCTAGAAGATCGTTTGAGTGGGAGAGGCTGCTGCGTGTTGCAAAAGCCAGGCCGCGCAAATAGGCATCGTACGCCTCCGGATTGCTTGTTGGTTTAACTGCTAACGCTTGCTCCTCGCGACCGGTTAGCTTCGCTTGCAGCGACATCGCAATCGCTTTGGCGATCTCGCTCTCCACGGCAAAGATGTCGGTCAGCTTCCGATCGTAGGTGTTTGCCCAGAGGTGGGAATCGGTTTGCGCGTTAACCAACTGTACATTGACCCGCACCTGATCAGCCGCTTTTTGTACGCTACCCTCAAGAATGTTCGCTACGCCAAGCTGCTTCGCTATCTCGGTGAGATTGCGAGGTTCGCCCTGATATTGCTGCGTGGACGTGCGCGAAATTACTTTCAAATCGGCGATCTTGGACAAGAGGGTCAGAATTTCGTCCTGAATACCGTCGGCAAAGTAGGCGTTGGCTTTGTCTTCGCTCCGGTTCTCAAATGGAAGCACGGCGATACTTTTCTCCCAGATCGGCGAGGGTGAGCGCATCGGCCTCCGCAGAAAAAAGAGCAAGCCAGCGATAATCGCGGCAAGCACTATCAGCGCGACGGCCAGCGCGGCCCAGCGCACGCGCACGCGGTGTTTCTTCAGAGCTTGAAACTTTTTCGGCAGTTGAGGCTTGCCGACTTCATCGGTGTAGAGATTCACAACACCAATGCGTGCGCCGTGCTTTACTTCGCAGTCACCGAGATCGTGCAACTGCGGCCGCCACCGTGGATACTGCTCGAGGTCTTCGGCCACATGTTTGGAAAGGAGAATGTGACCGGCGTCCCCACAATTCATCACCCGCTGTGCGACGTTGATACCGGCGCCGGCAATGTTTGCTTGTTCGTTCAGATCCGTGACCGCGTTCACCGGGCCGCTGTGAATTCCCATTCGAACTCGAAGCACGGGGTGGTTTTTCAATTCCTTCGCGATTTCCAGCGCGCACAGCACCGGCGCTTCGGGCGTGGTTCGAAAGACGAGCGCTCCTCCGTCACCGGTCGGCAATCGAATCAGTTTGCCTTCCGCCTCAGCCGCGCGGAACTGCGCTGTGCCACGCACAATCCGGCGCAGCGTCTCGACTTGTTCGCTCTGTTGCGTAATCAGCAGCTGCGAGTAGCCGACGATGTCGATGAAGAGAACATGCCCGATCTCCAACCTAACTCCTGATGACGCACCAGGGGACATCTCTAATCACGAACCCCTTGGGATGAGCAACGGACTGGCGACCGCGTATGCGACGGCGTCCTTATAAACCTAGCGCCGTTAAAGCTCCCGGAAGAATTCACGCCCTGCTTTTGCCACAGCGTCGGCCTATGAGCAAACTTGCTTTGCGCTATTCCACGCTAACGCGCGGGCCCGCGGGCGACGTTCGCTCCTTCGTTGTCGGAGCGCTCGTGAACTAATGTGACGTTCTATTTCTTTTCCGTGGCGCCTGCGGGCGAAGACGGAGATGCACCCGGCGCGGGCAGATCCGAACTAAACATGTCGGCGTTGACCTTCCATTTGCCGTCGGCTCGTTTTTTCCAAACCTCGCAGTACTTGCCCTTGTCTTTGCTGCCGTCTTTCATCGTCATTTCGTAGGTGCCGATCAAATACCCCATATCACCGGACTTCGCCATTTCCACGCGAGTGGTTTTCCAACTGATATCCGTCAGGCTGTCGAGAAACCCTTTCCACAGATTTCGAATGCTATCCTTTGTCGTCACCGCAGCCTGATTCGGCGGAAGCACAACTGCGCCGTCGGCGTAAAACGACACCGTCTTATCGAGATCCTTGGCCGCAGCGACTTTTGACCACTGCTCGTCGGCTTCACGCACCGCTTTCTCATCGGCGCCGGCCGCAAACGCCAACGTTACTGGAAGTAAAGCAACACAAAAGACCCGGAGGAATTGTTTTATTTTCATGCCGCAATCGAAGTCTGGCCAGAGACCGATCGTCAAGACTTCTTTGGGCGTTCCCGTTATCGCCGTTTGTGGGGACAGCCGTGACAGGCTCTGCTCAAGCCCTGCGAAGAACCGCGTTTGGAACCTGCCGATTTCCGAAGCGATCGAAACTCGGTGTGGGATTGGTTAAATAGCCTCGATTTGTCTTCGCTCGATTCGCGCCTCACTCGCCGTAGTGCGCTTGCTTACTGACGAAGGCCGGTGTTTCGTGGGCGCAATTAGAACGGAGAAACCGAATGCCAAATCAAAAGACTGAATCGAAGCGTCTGCTTTCCTATGACATCGCCGAGTGGGCGTGCGCGCTGAAATACGAACATCTCTCGCCCGAGGCGATTCACGCGGCGAAATTATTCTGGTTCGATTCCATTGGGTGTGCGTTGGGTGGCAGCCAGCAGGAGGATGCCAAGATCCTGCTTCAGCATCATCGCGCGATGGGGGGGGGCAATGGCAAAGCCACCGCATTCGTTTCGGGATTCAAAACCAACCCCGTCGACGCCGCATTCATGAACGGACACATGATGCGCGCGATGGATTACAACGACATCTATTGGAAAGCGGACCCGTGTCACCCGAGCGATCTCGTCTCGGCTCCGCTGGCCCTCTGCGAGAGCGAAGGACTAAGCGGCAAGGATCTGATTCTTGCGACGATCATCGCCTATGAAATCGAGATGCGGCTTTGCGAAATCGGCCGGCCGGGAGTTCGTGAATACGGCTGGCATCATGCAACCTTGAGCGCGTTCGCCGCACCGGTCGCGGCCGGTCGCGTGCTAAATCTCACGCGCGATCAAATGGTGTCCGCGATCGGTATCAGTGCGGCGCGAACGTTTTGTCCGGGCGCGGTCACCGCGGGCAAGCTGACCAATATGAAGAACGCCGTCGATCCATGGGCCGCTCGTATGGGTGCTGAGAGCGCGTTGCTCGCGCGCGGAGGATTTTCTGGTCCGGAACATATGATTGATGGGAAAGAAGGTTTGTTTGCGGTGTTCGGTCATGTCCAATACAAGGGGCAACCGGCAACTTTCGACGGCGAAGGTTTGATCAAGGATTTACCTAATTCGCCGAAATCCCACTATCGGATTCTCGATTGCGGAATGAAGAGTTTTCCAATCGAAGCGCTCAGCCATGCGCCGCTTACCGCCATGATGAAGACCGTCAAGCACAACAAGCTCAAGGCGGACGACGTGAAGGAAATCAAAGTCGAGGTAATCGCTCGCGCTGCGGATATCCTGGGCGATCCGCACAAGTACCGGCCCGACTCAAAAGAAACGGCCGATCATTCACTCCCTTATTGCATGGCGGTCGGGTTGGTGGATGGAATGGTGACGCCGCTGCAATTCAAAGAGGAGCGGGTGCTCGATAAATCGCTAATCCCGATCATGGACAAAGTGAAAGTGGTCGCTAACGACGAGTTCGAAGCGCTGTTTCCAAGATTTCAACCGAGCCGCGTAACAATCATAACAAACGATGGCAAAGAGTACTCGACCCGGGTCGATGTCCCGAAAGGCGATCCGCGCGATCCGATGACCGAGGAGGAAATCGCGGTGAAGTTCAACGCGCTTGGCAAAGAGGTGATCGGCGACGATCAGCGCAAGAAATTGCAGAACGCGATCATGAGCATCGACAGCGCGAAGAACGTTGGCGCCTTGGTGGCGCTAACGATCGCGAAGTAGGTCGAGAC
>DATARG010000172.1:0-4407 GCA_036264275.1 Candidatus Udaeobacter sp.
GCGATCTCGCCGCGACGCGACGAGGATTTTCCGGAGTGGTATCAGCAAGTGATTCGCGCCGCTGAATTAGCCGAGCCTTCGGACGTACGCGGTTGCATGGTCATTCGTCCCTGGGGCTACGGGATCTGGGAGAATATGCAGCGTCAGCTCGACGCGTTAATTCGCGCCACCGGTCATCGCAACGCTTATTTTCCTTTATTCATTCCGTTGAGCTATTTCGCGAAGGAAGCTGAGCATGTCGAAGGATTTGCCAAAGAATGTGCCGTGGTTACGCACTACCGTCTCAAGACGGATGAGGAAGCGGGGCTGATCCCCGACCCCGAATCGAAATTGACCGAACCGCTCGTCGTTCGGCCGACGAGCGAGACGATCATCGGGGCGAGCTACGCGAAATGGGTGCAATCGTATCGTGATTTGCCGATCCTGATCAACCAGTGGTGCAATATTGTGCGCTGGGAAATGCGGACGCGATTGTTCCTGCGCACAACGGAATTTCTCTGGCAGGAAGGCCATACCGTCCACGAAACGGAAGCAGAAGCGCGAGAAGAAACCAAGCGCATGCTCGGTGTGTACGAAACATTCGTGCGCGAACGTTGCGCGATTCCTGTATTCGCGGGATTAAAATCGGACAGCGAAAAATTCCCTGGCGCCGTTGAAACCATGGCGCTGGAAGCGATGGTGCAGGATCGCAAGGCGATTCAGGCGGGTACATCGCATTTTCTTGGGCAGAACTTTGCCCGGGCAAGTGGAATTCAATTCCAAACGCGTGAGGGCAAACAGGAATTTGGCTGGACCACGAGCTGGGGTATGACAACGCGCATGGTGGGCACAGTCGTCATGGCGCACGGCGACGACGATGGCGTTATTTTGCCGCCGCGCATCGCGCCGACGCACATCGTTATTCTCCCAATCACGACCAAGGAAGAGACGAGCGCGAAAGTTTTGGAAAGCTGCGACAGGCTTGCCTCGGAATTACGTGCGAAAAGATTTCTAGATAATGTTCCGATTGAGGTTGAAGTCGACCGGCGCGATCTCGGAGGCGGAGTTAAGAACTGGGACTGGATCAAGAAAGGTGTGCCGCTGCGAGTCGAGATCGGACCGCGTGATCTCGAGAAAAATGCGGTCACAGTCAGCCAGCGCGATCAGCCTGTGAAGAGCAAGGAATCGATACGGATGGAGGAATTCGCCGTGCGCGCTCCAGAAATTCTTGGCTCGATTCAGAAGTCGCTGTATGCGCGCGCGAAAGAGTTCCAAGACGCGAACACACACGAAATAGATTCGAAGAAGGATTTCTACGATTTCTTCACCGCGAAGAATCCTTCGAAACCGGAAATCCACGGCGGCTTTGCGCTGGCGCACTGGAATGGGTCGCGCGAAATCGAGGAACAGATCAAGAACGATCTGAGAGTCACGATTCGCGTTATTCCGATCGATGATTCGGCGGAGCCGGGCCAATGCATCTTCACCGGTGAACCGAGTGCGCGCCGTGTCGTTTGGGCTAAATCATACTAGCACTAAAGTAGTAGGCGATCTTAAAAACGAACGAGTTGACGGCGAGACGGTGACTGGTTTATTTCCGCCCGCCGATGCAGTTAAAGCTCTATAGCCGCGAGTGGTGTTCCTGGTGCATTGACGCGAAGGATTACCTTAGCGAGAAAGGGTATCGGTTTCAGGAGATCGATGTTGGCAGAGATCGGCAGGCGTACGAGGAGATGAAGCAGCTTTCTGCTCAGACGTACGTGCCCACGTTTGTGGCGGGCGACAAAGTTTTGGCAAATTTTGACACGAATCAGCTTCAAAGGTTTCTGAACAAGCACCAGATCAATCCGTAGCCACGCCCGTGATGCTTTTCGGTCTTCTTCTTACCCTCGGCGTGGCCGTGCTCAGCTTCGGACTCCGCACGTTTCATAATTCGTATGCGCAAAAAGCCGGGGCGCTGGGAATTCTTGCTGCCACCTTTCTTGGATTTTATTTTGCCACCAACAGCTGGGTGTGGGGCTTGGTCGCTGCACTAGGCTGGCTGTTTCTGCCGTGGCTGGAAATTCTCACCCGCATTCGTGCGTTGCGGCTTCCAAAAGAAAAACAGCTTCGACCAAAAACTCCGCCATCTACAGATACGTTCCCGGCGCTCAGTGAAATCACGCGCGAGATCGAAGACGAAGGGTTCGTTTATGTGAGCGATGCCGGGTGGGATTGGGAAGATTACCGGCAGTTTTTTCGGTTGTTCTACAGAGAAGAAGATCGGGCCGAGGCCGCGATCTGCCTGAATGAGCAGCGAGATTTCTCGTTTTATTACTTGCGCATTTCGTCGCGCACGACGGACGCCACAGTTTGGACAACGTGGAATTATCCGTTGTCCTATGGTTTGAAATTGTCTCCCGCGTTCAGGATCAATCGGCAGCGGCCGGATCGATCTTTCTGGCAGCTTGATCAAAGTCATCGCGACTTTTTGCGCCAAAACAAAGTTGATCCTGCGAAAATCGAACCGCTCGATGAAGAGCAGATTGAGGCAGATATCGAAAAAGATCTGCGGGACCAGATCGCGCACAACATTCACAAAGGCGTTTTGAAGCAAACCGCTACAGGCGACGTGAAATATTCCTGGCGTGGGATGATTTACCTTTGGTGCCAGTTCCTGGTCGATCTGGTGCGGTTATAATCGCTCTAGAAGCGACCGACTGTCATTCTGAGCGAAGCGAAGAATCTCAGATCATTCCGAGATGTTTCGCTTCGCTCAACATGACAGGTGCCGAGGACTTGGCGAACTTCCCAACCTTTATACAGGATGGCTGCAAGACGTTCATTTGAACTTGCATGATTTTGAGCTTGGAAGGATAGTGCCTGCATGCTCACCGACAGGCAAAGGAGCGTGCTCGATTTTATTCAGCGCGAGCAACGGGAGAAAGGTGTTACGCCGAGCACGCGCGAAATACAAAATCATTTCCGGTTCGCCAGCCAGACGTCGGTGATGCAATACATCGTGGCACTCGAGCGAAAAGGTTTTCTCAGCCGGCACACGCGAAAAGCTCGAGCGTTGATCACTCCGGCCATGAAGGTCCGGATCACCGACATTCCAATTTATGGCCAGATTCCGGCTGGAATGTCGGCGTTGACTGAGCAGAGCATAGAAGGGCACGTGTCGTTGGACACTCGCTCGGCAAATGTATTGAAGAATCGGGGCACATTCGCACTACGAGTGCGAGGCGACTCAATGATCGGCGCGCATATTGTTGATGGCGATATTGTGATTTTAGAAGATACGAAAGAAGTGCACGACGGCGATATCGTTGCGGCATTGATCGATGGCGAAACATCATTGAAGCGTTATGTGGTGGAGCGCAACCGTCCATATCTGAAAGCGGAAAACCCGCGTTATCCAGATCTGGTGCCGGCTCGCGAGCTTAAAATTCAAGGCGTGATGGTCTCACTGATACGAAAGCAGGAACGCTGGAAAAGACATTAAGGGAAAAATGGAAGACTAGCAGAAAATGTTCACTTGAACATGTCCACTGGACGCGCCATGTTTATCTTCCATGGCTGCAAGTGGCAAAATTATCGATCTTCGTAACCTGCTGGCGGAGCGTTTCCCTCATCCTTCGTGCACGACAATAAGGTCTTTAAGGACGGGGTTACCTTGTCTTGAAGAGCCCATAGGCGGTGGATTGCCACGAGCAGCGATCACCGAATTGATCAGCCCCGAAACAAGTGCGGGTAGCGCATGCCTCATTCAGGCGCTTATCCATTGCGCATATCGTGATCATTATTTCCTGGCGTTGATTGATGGACGCGATTCGTTTGATCCCTGCGGGTTGGATAATGCGCGGCTCCAACACCTGCTTTGGGTCAGGTGCAGCAAAGCATCTGAAGGCGTTAAAGCGGCTGATCTCCTTTTGCGTGACGGGAATTTTCCACTCGTGATTATCGATCTGCTGCTGAACGGACCGGAGGAATTGCGGAAAATTCCCCAAACGAATTGGTATCGCTTGCAGCGATTGGTGGAGGTGCTGCCCACGGCATGTCTCGTTCTCACGCGATATGAAATGGTTAGTAGCGCACAACTGAAACTGGTGCTCGAAAATTCATGGAATATTCAAACTTTTGAAAACGAGGATGCGCTTTCACGACTGCGAATGGTTGTGAAACGATCGCATTTTCAACCAGAAATCCGAAGTCAGAATTCGCAGGTCAGCTAAATGATGTTCGCAACGATTTATCTACCGAATTTCTTTTTGCAGGCAGCCGCCCGGCATCAGCCCGAACTCTGCAAAAGACCAGTAGCGTTGATCGAAGAACACGACAGAAAACCGATCATCATTCAGCTGAACGAAGCCGCAGAAAACGCTGGTATTCGAAACGGAATGACCCCCAGCCAGGCTTTGGCGCGATCGTTGCGGGTGGTCATTAAAG
>DATARG010000186.1:0-20191 GCA_036264275.1 Candidatus Udaeobacter sp.
CCGATCTCGAGATCGGCACGTTTCGCAGCGGCGGCCAAGGCGGACAGAACGTGAACCAGGTCGAAACTGCGGTGCGGATTTTGCATAAACCGAGCGGCATAGTGGTTGCCTGCCAGGCCGAGCGCAGCCAGGGCCGCAATCGCGAACTGGCGATGAAAATGTTGAAAGCAAAACTTTATCAACTCGAAGAAGACAAGAAACGCGCTGAGGTAGAGCGGCAATACGGCGAAAAAGGCGAGATTGCGTGGGGAAATCAAATTCGGTCGTACGTGTTTCAGCCGTATCAAATGGTGAAAGACCACCGCACCGGCGCCGAAACGAGCAACGTGCAAGCCGTGATGGATGGCGGCATCGACATGTTTATCCAGGCGAAATTGCGAGGTGAGAAGGCGAGTAAAGGCGAAGCGAGCGACGCCGATGCCCAACAGTAGTTAGTCCGAGGATCTGCTTATCAGGCTGGAAAGCGGTACAGCAGTGCCGCACTCCGACACGTGTCCGTGAAATCGACCTCGCATTTGACGCTTGCGTTTTGGGGTGCGGCGGTGCTCCGCGGCCTTCGAAATGCGGAAGGTGTTACGGCTGAGATAAGCAGGTCGATCAACGGATCGGATCGCGCAATTTTATCAGGCGAAGACGGAAACGAATATCGAACTCGCCGTGGTTATGCGCGCGGCAACACGCGAGACATGCGACTGTGCGTTTGAGTTTGCGTACGCGAGGGAAATCATGCCGGCAATTCGGGCAACGATAGATGAAACGCGGTGGATAACGCTTCGCCGGAAATGGCAACGTATGACAGCGCTTCTCGTCGCCGATTCCCAAATCCCGACAAGCCTGCTGCCACTCGGCTCCATGCGGTGCAATTCGTCGCCGAGTTTTTGCGCGAAATCGGGCGAGGATATGAGCGAGCTCGTGCCGCAGCGTTCGATCGACTTCCGCGGGATGCTCAACCAGCCGCGGGTTTAGCGAAATTAATTTCTCGTGATAATCAGCGCGTCCGGCGGCGGTTTTGAGGCGGGAATTCCATTCAATGCGAAGTTGTGTTGCGATTCGTTTCGCGCCTAACGAGCAGAGGAGCTGACGCGATTTAGTTTCAAGATCGCGCACTTTGTAGCCGTCTCGCTGTGCGAAACGCGGCGCGTCCCACAGGGGTGCCGCTACAGTTTGAAACGCGAACTCGAGTTGCCTATGCGACGGCATATTCGCGCGCGTCTTTGGTTCGCTTCGCGATTCGCTGAAGTGCCTCGGCAGCATTCCCGATTTCTTCCGCCATCGTTCGTCGGCCGAGGGAAAAACGAATGGCCGATCTGGCGCTTTCCATTGGCAATCCCATGGCGAGCAACACATGCGACATCCTCACCGAGCCAACCATGCAAGCCGAACCACTCGATGCACAAACGCCTTCCAAATCCAGCGCCATCAGCATCGTTTCCGAATCAACGCCAATGAAACTTGTGTTGAGCGTGTTGGCGAGGC
This sequence comes from Candidatus Udaeobacter sp., assembly GCA_036264275.1. Lineage (GTDB taxonomy): Bacteria > Verrucomicrobiota > Verrucomicrobiia > Chthoniobacterales > UBA10450 > Udaeobacter. Next base: position 1,477 of record DATARG010000186.1, read on the forward strand.
GATGAGCTGGATCGCCATTTTGCTCTGCGTCCGGGAAAACTTTTGCGATTCGTTTCCACAGCTCATCTCTTAATGGCACTTCGCGTTGGCTCTCTGCGTCGGCGTCGCGCAACACCCACTCGGCGGCTGCCGCCATTCCCGCTACGCCGGCGACGTTTTCTGTCCCGGGGCGCCGCTGATTTTCGTGCGCGCCCCCGAACATTATTGGCTGAATCGACAAACCGCTCCGCAAGAATAGAAATCCCGTTCCTTTCGGGCCGTAAAATTTATGCGCCGCAAAACTGCCGGCATCGACTAACGAGACATCGATCTTCAGTTTGCCGAATGCCTGGACTATGTCGCTGTGAAGCAACACGCCGCGCTCGCGGCATATCCGTGAAATTTCGCGCATCGGCTGGACGACGCCGGTTTCATTATTCGCAGTCATGATCGAGACGAGTTTAGTGTCAGGCCGAATGGAATCGGCGAGCTGACCGAGATCGATCATTCCGTTTTTGGAAACGTTGAGCCAGGTCACTTCAAACCCTTCGCGATCCTCGAGGTGCTCGACGGCGTTCAGCACTGCGTGATGCTCGGCTTTGTTCGAGATGATGTGGCCACCAGGTGAAGATGAAGAGCGCGCAAGGCCGAGCAGACCCAGATTGCATGACTCAGTGGCGCCGCTGGTAAAAATGATTTCGCTTGGCTTCGCATGCAGAAGCGCGGCGAGCTTATCGCGAGCGTCATCAATGGCGGCGCGAGCTTCGCGTCCAGCCGCATGAACACTGGACGGATTGCCGAAATGGGCACCGAGATATGGCAGCATCGCCTCGCGCGCTGCATCGCATAACGGTGTGGTAGCGTTGTAATCGAGATAGATCATTGATACTTCCTCTTACTCTAGATCTTGTTCTTACTCCTGCTCATTTACCCGTTGTAGCCGCGTCTCTGTGAGACGCGCCGGACGAGCTTTGCAGCCATGCCCCCACACGCTCCGTGCAGCGAAACGGATACAAGATTGTTTGTTTTCATTTCTGAAATACATCGCGCGCGCTGGCGGTCTCCTGCTTTCGTTTCGGTACGACGCGAGCTTCTTTTTCTTCGTAATAGACGAGCGAATGCGGTGGAATGCTCTTGGTCAGAAAAACGTTGGCACCGATCGTGGAATTCGCGCCAATTACGGTGTCGCCGCCCATGATCGTGGTTCCTGCATAGATGCAGACGCCGTCTTCGATTGTCGGGTGACGCTTTTTTCCACGCAACGCTTGTCCCCCTCCGAGCGAACGGGCGATGAATGAGACCCCTTGGTAGAGTTTCACGTGTGACCCGATCTCGGTGGTTTCGCCAACCACTACCCCGGTGCCATGATCTATAAAGAAATGTGAGCCGATCTTGGCACCCGGATGAATATCGATTCCGGTGCGGCTGTGCGCCCACTCGGTCATGATGCGTGGAATCAGCGGCACCTTTCCGTAAAGCAGATGCGCCATGCGATAAATGGCGATCGCCTCGAGCGCTGGATACGCGAGGATGATTTCCTCATAAGTCGTGGCGGCCGGGTCCCCTTCGTAAGCGGCATCGATGTCCGTCCAAAGCATACGGCGCACCGATGGCAACCGCTTGAAAAACTCCGTCAATACTTCTTCCGCTTTGGCTTCCGTTGCCTCATCGGGCGGAATTCTGCCGAGACTTCTGCAAATTTCAGTTTTCAATCGCGCGTGCAGGTGTCTAACGCGAATGCGCGTGGTATCGGCGAGATCTTCGGAGCTTACTAGCGCTTCACTGCGAAAACCGGGAAACATCAGGCTCATCAGCTCGGTGCAAGCGGCTTCGACCGATAGACGCGAGGGGAGGGAAGCAGCGGCGGCGAGATAATTTATCCCGCCGGTCTCGCCATAGGTGTGAAGGAGCTCCTCAACTGCGTCCCGCATTGTCGTGGCCATCGCGGGAATATGCGCCCGCTGAGCGTGAAAAAAAGCGAAAGTATGGAGAGTGTGAGGATCGGTTGAATGGTTGTAATCCAAATGCAGCTGAGCTACCGGATTGCGTCTTGAATTATCGATGAAAAGTGGTGCCCGCCACTTTTCGGATGGCGTGATCAGAAAACCGGTGCGCACAGAGTGACGCGCCGTTCACGGGATCAGATGCGGGACATGGGGCGCGCAGGTTCTGTGGGCGCCATGTGGCCCTTTTACGCGCCGCGCGCTTGCAGCCATTGCAGGGCGAAGCGGGCGACTTCGCGCGAATTTTTCAGGTCGAGTTTATCTTTGATGTGTGCGCGGTGAGTTTCCACAGTCTTAGGGCTAAGATGCAATAGCTTGGCGATTTGACGCACTTCGTTGCCTTTGCCGATCAATTCGAGAATTTCCAGTTCGCGGTCGCTGAGTCTCTCGACCGCATCCACTTCGCCTTCGGCCTGGCGATGCGCGAATTTCGTGATGACCTGCGCTGCCATAGCCGGGCTGAGATACGGGCGTCCGTTGAAAACTTCGCCGATCGCCTGGATGACGTTGGCCATCGCTTCATGTTTCATCACGTAGCCGTCCGCTCCCGCGCGCAGCGCGCGCAAAGCATAAAGCGATTCATCGTGCATCGAGAGTACCAGGACAGGCAGCTTCGCGAATTCTGCGCGGATGTTTTTGATCAGCTCAATGCCGTTTGCACCCGGCAAACTGAGATCGACAATCGCCAGGTCGGGATGCAGCTTGCGGATGACATCCATCGCTTCCGCGGCGTTTCCTGCCTCTCCGCACACGGCGAACGTTCCGTCCGAATGAATCATATCCTGCAGGCCTTTCCTGAAGAGCGGGTGATCGTCCACGATCACAATCCGTTTGGCATCGGGCGAATCGCATCGTGGATTCTTGTTGGTCGAGCGCGTGCGGGTCACTTTAGTAGCGGCGGGTTTCGTTTCAGAATGATCCATAATGACTATCAATCTTCCATGATCGTATTACTACCGTTCGCGGCTGAACGGTCTCTTAGATGCCGAAAACTTCGTTGGCAGCGCCTGCTGCCACCGATGTCGAGGGCATGTGCTGCAGCTGACCATTTTCCTGCTTCTGCGATTTGTGTGACCGCAGAGCGCGATTCGGTAAAGAGCACGACACGCATGTGCCGCCGCCCTTTGGAGATTCGATTTCCAAACGGCCGCCAATCAGTTGGGCCCGGTACCGCATGATATGAAGGCCGAGGCCTTGGCGCAATTTCGGGTCGTCGGAAAACCCGACACCATCGTCGATTATGCGTAACGCCTTTCCGTGCCGCGACTGCTCCAGCCTGACGACGATTTCTCGCGCCTGGGCATGTTTGTTCGCGTTAATGACCGCTTCGCGCGCGATTCGATAAAGCTGCGCTGCAGCGTTGTTATCGTCGATGTGAAATGACGGCCAAGCCATCAGTCGGCAGGGAATCCTCCAGATTTCCCGATCGACCAAGTCTTGCAGTGCCTCGACCAGGCCAGCCGCATCGACATCGAACCGGTGCAGCGCGCGGGAAAGATTACGCGTGTCCGCAGCAGCGTTGTTCACCAACTCGGCGATTTTGTCGATATCACTTGCGTCGATAACGCGATGGTTCTTCAAGCGTAACGCGATAGAGCGCGCCATGAATGCGACTGCTGTGAGATGCTGGCAAAGTCCATCGTGTAGTTCCTGCCCCAACCGCTGTTGCTCCCTATCGCTGATGGCGAGGATTTCTCCTTCAAGGCCTTTGCGGCGCTCAATCTCGCTTTTTAACGCCACATTTGCGACGCTTAATTCCTTGGTCCGATCCGCCACCACCCGTTCCAGCGCTTCCATGGACTTTTGCAGTGCCACCTCGGCGCGTTTGCGTGCAGTAATATCGGTGTTCGTTTCAAGAATAGACCTCGGCTTGCCGCGCTTATCGAGATCGAGCGACCAGCGACTCATCACCACGGCTTTGCTGCCGTCTTTGCACCGGTGAACGAGTTCGCCGCTCCAGCGACTATCTCGCTTGAGTTTCCTTCGGACGTGCCGGATCGATTGCGGAAATTCTGTGCATAACAATTCATGCGAAATCCGCCCCAACGCCTCTTCAGCCGAGTAGCCGTAGAGCTGTTTCGCTCCGCGGTTCCAGAAAGTAATACGGTGGCTCACGTCGCATATGAAAATGGCATCGTTGGTGAGATCAAGCAGACGCGTTTGCTCGGCTAGCTGTCGCTCTGCGCCCTTACGCTGGGTGATGTCGCGGGCGATTTTGGAAACGCCGATGATTTTGCCTTTCACGTCTTTCAGCGGCGAAATAGTCAACGAAACTTCGATCAATCTTCCGTCCTTGCGCCGACGGACCGTTTCGTAGTGATCGATCGATTCACCGCGGCGAACTCGACGAAGAATTTCGCTCTCTTCGGACTGACGCTCCCGCGGGATCAAGGTGAGAATCGATTTTCCGATGATTTCTTTCGGTTTGTATCCAAAAATGCGTTGAGCGCTTTGGTTCCAATCGGTGATGATTCCATTCAAATCTTTTGCCACAACCGCGTCGTGTGACGACCGGACGACCGCCGCTGATCGCATTGCGGCAGCTTCGGCATGCTTCTGCTCGGTGATGTCAAAAAGAGAATTGATCGCACCAATAATTTTGCCTCGGCTGTCTTTCAAAATCTGCGGCGCTGGAATGATGTGCCGCCTCTTGCCGTCCGGGCATTCGAGGATAATTTCTGAATCTTCCGTTTTGAGTTTTTCGCCGCGCAGCGCCCGCGCCATTGGGCTTTTCTCACGCGGCATCGGTCGGCCGTCTGGGTAATAAATATTATATGAGCAGCCGCAGAACTTAGGCTCCTTGTCGTCGCGGCCCGGCTCGCCGCCCCATAATTTTACGGCCCGCCGATTGTATTGCTGAATGACGCCATCTGCATCGCACACGTATACTGCCACTGGAACGAGGTCGAAGAGTGTACGGTAGCGCTCTTCCGATCGCTGGATCTTTTCCTCGAAACGCTTGCGATCGGTTAGATCGATGATCGCGGTCTGGTACAAGCGCGCGCCATCCTTCATCAAAGCGGAGGTGGGTGTGCTGGATAATTGAACGGTGACCCTTTCTCCATTAGGGCGCTGCAATTGGAGCTCGGTTATCACCGGACCATCAGAGGAACGACACTCGTGTATATGTTGGAGAAAGAGCCGCATGTCCTTCTTTGCGACGCAAACGCCAAACGTGCTGCCGATTAATTGCCTGCGTGACCGCCCAACCAGGCGAACAGCAGCGAAATTGATCTCTTCAGTTCGGCCGAAGCGATCGAATGTGACGTAGCCAATCGGTGCAAAGTCAAAAAGATCCACATAACGCTGGACCGCCTGTTCTAGGTCAGTTTTCGGGTAGCGAAAATGCAGCCTTCGAGGCGATTTTCCCATTGGGTGGCCGTTTTCCGCGCCGGCCCCATTCGCGACAACGCGCCTGGGGGCGGTCGAGATCGTCTCTGCGCTTTTCATTAGCGATCCGCTAAATTCGCGCGCGGATTGGCGAGCCGAGGCCACCACTTTGCGCGGGCTCTGTTGGTGCCGTTCTTTACTTGCGCGGTGAATTCTTTTTCGTGCGTTTCGCTCTGCTGCTGTCATTGGCTTCCTCTTTTACATCGAGATCAACCAGCGTGAGAACGGCGCCGTCGATTTTGTTATCGCTTGTGCGGTACGGTCGGACTCGCAGCGAATAGTGGCGGCCTTCCCTGTCGGTTACTCGGCGTTCGTGCGTGGCCAGGGACGCGATCACTTCTCGCAAAACATCTTCCAAATCGGGAACGTCCACCTTCACTCTAAAATCGCTGATGGGCCTGCCGACGTCGCTCTGCAAAATATTAAACGCGTTGCGCGCCGCTGGGGTTGCGCGACGTACCAATAGTTCGTTGTCCACCATCACAATGGGCAGCTGAATACTGGATAACAAATTATTGAGATCGCTGTTCATCTGCTGCATTTCAACATTGCGATTGCTCAACTCGTCGTTCAACGTCACCAGCTCTTCGTTGGTGGATTGCAACTCTTCCTTTGCCGTCTCCAGTTCTTCGTTGCTTGATTGCAGTTCTTCGTTGCTTGATTCGATCTCTTCGTTCGCGGATTTGAGTTCCTCGTTAGTCGCTTCCTGTTCTTCGACGATGGCCTGCAGCGATTCCTTGTTCGCGGCAAGGTCTCGACGCAGTTCCGCCACCTCGCGTTGCGACGCTGTTTTGCCTAACGACACTAGCAGTTTTCCCGGCTGTGTTCCTTTGGTCGTCTCGTCGAATATGACCAGCAACCACGGTTTGTCCGAGCTCGGAGTCCGAAATGGCACGACCTGGATATTGATTTCTCGCGTTCTGCCATTGTGCTTGATCAGCGAACGCTCTTGCCGGGTCGGCTTGTTGGTTTTGTTGCAACGCCGGATTAAATTGCGCAAATCGGCCACCAAGCTCGGCCGCACCATCTGCAAGAGATTAAATGTGGCGGGCCCGGCAGGATGCTGGAGATAAAGGTCGGTCTGACCACGAAACTGTTGTACGTGCATTTCATCGTCGATGACGACCGCAGCAGGTGCATATGCGCCAAGCATGATGCGGTCTGCTGCTTGCATCAACTGGGCGCTGGATCCCGCCGCCTCGCCAAAGGAGAATGTCGGGCCGGTGGCGGGGAAACGTGTGCCTACAACATCCGAGACGTTCACCGGGCGCGGCGTTGGCATCATTTTCTTCGTGTAGATTTTGTTCTTGTTATCTACCAGGTCGAAAAGTTGATCGAATGTCCCAACCGATTCGGCCGAGCCAAGAATCAGATAACCTCCGGGATTGAGCGCGTGGTGAAATTGCGGGATGCAACGCTTATGCAATTCCGGCGACAGGTAGATCAGCACGTTACGGCAACTGATCAAGTCGAGTCGCGAAAACGGTGGATCGCTGATCACGTTTTGCCGGGCGAATGTGCAAAGATCCCGAACGCGGCGATTGATTTGGTACGTGCTATCTCGTTTTGTGAAAAAGTGCCGTAATCGTGTCCGCGAGACGTCCTTCTCGAGCGCGCTCGAATAGACTCCAGCCCGCGCGTTATCGATCACGACTTCGCTCAGGTCGGTGCCAAAAATCTGGATACGCATCTCCGAACCGCGCGTGCCGAGCGTTTCCAAAATGCAGATCGCGAGCGAATAAACTTCCTCGCCGGTGGCGCACCCCGGCACCCAGACGCGCAATTCGCCGTGCCGCGTCTTATTCTTCAGAAGCGCAGGGAGCAGCCGCTTTCGCAACACCGAAAAAAGTGGCGGATCGCGGAAAAACCGCGTCACGTTTATGAGGAGATCGTCGAAGAGCGCTTTGATTTCACGTTGGTTATCACGGAGAAAACGCGCGTATTGGCCAAGTGTTTTGATTCCGTGGAGCGCCATGCGGCGTTGGATCCGCCGGGTAAGGGTGCCCAGCTTGTAGCTGGTGAAATCGACGCCCATTTGTTTTTTGAGTGATAAGAAGATTCGACCGAGATCGTCTGTTTTCTCGTACTCCGATTTGGCCGCCTGCTCGGCCTCGCCGTCGGTCATGACACGCCGGACATAAGGATGCTCCACGATGTGACGGATCTCGCGGGCGATCTCCCGCGGCGAACGCACCGCGTCCACGAAACCCGAACGAATCGCGCTGCGCGGCATTTCGGGAAACTTCGCGGTAGCCTCATCCTGAGCAAAGGTGAGGCCGCCCGCAGCTTTGATGGCGCGCAATCCGGCAGTTCCATCGCTCCCTGTTCCGGAAAGGAGCACACCAATGCTACGGCTGCTGCAAGCTTCGCCGAGCGATTCAAAGAATTGGTCGATACCGACGTTCACCCGTTGTGTTCGGGGAACCAGTTTCAGCGTGCCGTCCTTCACCACCACGCATTTGTTCGATGGTTGCACATAGACCGTGTTCGGCTTCGGTTTGGTAGTTTTTGAGATCTCGATTACGGGCATCGCGGTCACTTTACCTAACAAGCTCGCCAGCTTGCTGGCATGGTGGGGATCGAGATGTTGCACGACAACGAACGTCATGCCGTTTTTCTCCGGTAAATGCCTCAGCAGATCCATCGTCGCTTCGAATCCGCCAGCCGAGCCGCCGATGCCCACGATGGGGCAGGCCGGATCTTTTTTTGCGTCTGTGCGAGCTACTTTTCTTGTTGGCGTTTTTGGCTGCGCCGTTCCTGCGCGATAGGCACGCTTTACTGAAACCGCAGTCCTCTTCGAACCGTCTATTTGGCGCTTCGCCCCGCCTCTGCCACGCGACCGTCCGGTCCTAATGACTCGTCGTTTCATCGACAGTTTTTTACTCTAGTTCCGGCCTATCAATGCCACAAGCTTCGATTCCATCTCGAGCGATCCGATTGCGGAAATGGCGCAACAAAAATATGCTGTCTCTTGATGGTTGGTGGCCGTTAAAACGGCTCCGGTCTTTCAGTGTGTAAGCACGGGCCTCAAGACCGGGGTTAATGAGCAGCACAGCTGTCACGCTCCGATCTAGTTGCGAGCAGATGGCGCCGCGCTCCGACAATCGCTGCAAATCCAATATTATGAAGCAGCCGTCGCAGACTTGGTGGCCAGACGTTCTTCGATCAGATCTCGCTCAATCTCCCAGTAGTTAAGCGCTGAAAGGAGAAGCCTGTCAGGTTGATCATGATGGAGAGCCTCATCGGGGGCTAACGCTTTACGGCCCGAATCTTTAGCCGCTTTTTCCAGTTTGGGTCTGGATTTTGCTCTTCGCCATCTCCCCCGTCGCCGTTGTCCTGCTCCCGTCACCATTATTCCGTCCTTTTCTTTGTAATCGGATCACAATTCCGGAGCGGCTGTGATAAAACTTTTCCGTCGCCCCCAATGTTTTAACAGCGGCGAAACTGCGAAGTTTCGCAAGAATGGCAGTTCCAAAGTTTCAAGCATCAGGCCGGCACAGATGCACAGGTGAGGTATCGCTGTAGATTCGTCGAGGCACTGATCTCCTCGTTAGGCCGACGCGGTCGAAATCAGGTATTGTGCGTCAAATGCGCGAAGCGCTGCTGCGACAGTCGGCCCGATCCCGACGATTCCTTCTTCCACGCTGGGCCCAAGCACGGCGATCCAAAGATCGCCTCGGAAAAAAAGTTGGGGACGGCGCACCGCGGACGGGCTGCCAGGATGGTCCGCGCAATAATGTTTCATCTGTTCGCTCGCCTCGGCTGCATGGTCCCCGACGCGGCGTTCATGGGGGGTCTGACCATTTCTGTTCATCTGCTTTTAGAACGCCTGAGCGTGCGAGACCGGATGTGACTTTTTGTTTCGGTGGCACCCGCCGTGGATCGGATTTTCACCTATAACAATATCCGCCGTCCTCCCGATTGTCCACATCGTTGGCGCGAAAGTAGTATCTCAAACGTGGCCCTCATCACTCCAGTCAAATTATCGGACGATGAAAAACTACGGGCGCTGCGCCGGCTCGATCAATTTCGGCAGTGGCATTCACTCGATGAGAAACGTTACTGCCTGGTTTGCGGCAAAATAATTACGGGGCGGCAAATCGAGGTCGCTGGCGGACCCCTCGGCAACGGACCGTTGCGAATTAGTTGTCCGACGGAATCTTGCAATTCAATTCCGATGGACTGGGTGCTGCCTACAGACGAGATCCTCGCCAAAGTGGAACAGCCGGCGGCCGAAAAAAAACAAGCTTCGGCATTACAACCGCCTCCTGTCATCAACGGCAACGGCAAAGCACGGCACTCCAGCCGACGACATGACAATTTCATATCGCGACTGCTGAGCTGGCGTTCCCATTCAGGCGATATTCCTAAAGCTGTCTCCTCTAAAGCCCCGCTGGGCCTTTAGCCTTCTGGCGGGCCCGCTGGGTAAAGCCTTACTGCTGGTGGGTCTAATCCGCTCGTTAGGCGCTCGACACCGACTCGGCATCCGAGCTTCTTGCCAGCATGTAAATTGTCCAGGGCGACGTTTTTGTTTCACTCACCCACTGCGTTGGTTCGTCGCCAGTAGCGAGTGGGCTCTGGACCTTGAGTACCTTCAACCCTGCACGTTCAAATAAACGCCGGTACCCAGCATCAGTGCAGAAGACATCCTCGACTGGACGGCGGTCAGGAACATCCAACATGACGATCCGGACCCCCTCACCATCGCGCGCGTGTCGATTCTGTGGGAAATCACGCGTGCTAAAGGATGTCCATTCATTGACGTAGATTGCGGGTGAAGAAACAACCAGGAGCAGGCATCCATCTGGAGCTAGAAGAATGCGCAGGCCGTTTAGCGCGTCCGTCTTCGTTTCGGTCGGCATGTTGTCAAACGTGAACGCAGCCAAAATTATATCAAAACTGCCTGGCGCGAACTCATCTCCGATGTTCTGACGAAGAAGGCGGTACTCTCCCGAAGGATCGAGCGCACGCGCTTGATTCAACATCGCTTGTGAGATATCTGCGCCGACGACGTTCAGTCCCAGGTTTTTAAGGAATCGGGTTGATCGACCGGCTCCGCACCCGAAATCGAGCGCGCGCGCGCCGTAGTTATGGCTGGGGATTAAGGCGGGCAAATCGCGAAACGCGAGATAGTACGTTCCAGGAAACTGAAGCGTCGCGTACGCGCGCGCCCGTCCCTCATCCTCGTACACGTTAGGTCTGCGTGATTCATGAGGAACTTTTTGCTGCGGCTGATGAGAACCGGCCCGGAGCGATCGGTTAGGCCTCTTTGGTCTTTCCTGTGCTGACATCGAAGAAGAAAATCTTTCCGTCCACGCGCTCAACCTTTAACCGACCTTGCGGGTCAATGCCGTCTACCTTGCCCCAAAGATAATGCGAAGCAGTCTGCTTCAGAATGTGGTGGTCCGGTATGAAATCTCTGACTCTGTTTCGCGAAGCATTCTTCCTTCGCGCCAAAAAGTTAGTAGCACGACGTCATCAGTGAAATCGGTGGGAGAAAATTCAACCCATCGTACCGCGTAACGAGATGCTTGGCGTCGTCCGCCACGAATAAGCTGCGGTGCCAACTTGGAAACGAACGAGCGCTTGCATAACGCCGGCGAGAATTCAGTCCAAAATTGCCCCTCCAAAGCCGCAATTCTTAAACCGGACCCTAGAATCCAATCTAGCGGCGATCGGTCATGGCCTGGAACTGCTGGCCGTTTTCCCACGGCTCGGGCTTGTTCCACGGCATTTGTGATCCGCCATGATCGTCTGGGTCGCTGACGAGGGCTGTTTGCTTCTGGCTCGCGCATGAAGTCAGCGCAACAACAAATGCGCAGAGCAAAACGGGAACGACGATTGTTCGCAGCTTAAGGACTTGTGCCAGCATAAATCACACTGTCTCCAGGTTGTACTTGGACGCCACGCGCCAAGCTGTTGCCCATGATATCGCCGATAGCCGTCGCCGGTTCAACTGAAGAAATGCGAATTTTTCCAATCAATGTGCCGTCGCGCAACACAAGCATTTCGGAGTTCGGCTCCACTCCACTGCGCGCGCCGAGATTCAACACCACGAAGTTATACGCTTGATTGCAGGCAAGCACGGTTCCGTGCACACCTGCACGATGACTGCCGCCGCTTTCCCGTTGTACACTGGCAGTTTCACGCCTCCTTCTTGTTTCTGCTTTGGCAGGTTCTTTAACCTGCGTCGTGCGCTGCTGTCCCTCCTGAAGTTTCTCAGCCAGCAACGCTTTTTCTTTCTCGGCGCCATCGAGTTGATGCCGAAGATCATCGACTTGCGATTGCAAATCGGGGTTTTGCGCATTGTCGGCCGGCGCCGGGTTTACGGTTGCAGGCGGACTCGAGTTCGTTTGTACTGCCGCCGCCCGTTGACGTAAAGCTGCAATCTCCTGCTGGCTAGCATCTAGTTTGCCTTGGAGATCTGTTTTTTCTTTTTCTGCCTGGGCAAGCGCTGCTTCGGCTTTTGCGGCTCGTTCAGTGTCAGCCGTTTTGCCTGACTGTTGCCCGGCAGTCGTTCCCTGTGTCGACGCGTTCGCTTTCGCCACCGCGTGCGGCATCGCAGTGTTCGCGCGAAGCGTTTTCACCTTCTGGCCGTTCAGGAGAGCGAAGACCCCTGCGAACAAAAGAAAAATCACCGCCAGCCCACTCAAGCTTCCGGGGGTGACTATCAAAAGGGCCGAGTCCCTTTGCGTCATAAGCGTGCCTTTTAACAACGAAACTCGTGAAAAAGCAATTACGATTTCCACCGGCTAGACAAAGCGCGTGCCTCTCAATCGTGGGCTCGTTTATCCTGAGGATGGTTGAGAACGCTCATAGATCGCCTCTTTTGCACGGAGAGCGACGGCTATGGATCCTCTCCGTGCAATCGCCGCCGAGGTCCGCGCCCCGCGTTTTCTTACCTTGGATTGGGCGAGAGACAGAGAGCGCGGATTAAGAAAAAAACCCAATCGGTTTTAATGCTGATTGCGTTTCTCAGATTTTCAATCGATAGAGAGTTTATGGGACAACAGCTCCGTGTTCGCATTAAGCGCAAGCGACGCGTGACATATTTGCGACGCAAAAAGGCGTCACTGAGATCTGCCGCGGTGCGGCCGGCGCCGACGAAGCAACAGCCACAGAAAGAATCTGCAGCAGCGGAGTGACCGTGCCCATCCACTTTGCTTAAGCGAAGTGTTAGTGACATCGGCGGTTCGAATGCATCGATTCCTTCGACGTGAAACGCGCATAGACTATATCGATGCAATGGGCGCGCGTTATCTAATCGTCGATGGGCACAGCATCATTTTTGCCTGGCCGGAGCTGCGCAAACTTCACGCGCGCCGGTCGTCGCTGGCGCGCGAAGCGTTGCTCAAGCAGTTGCGCGATTATCAGGATTGGACCGGCGTGCGCGTCGTCGCAGTTTTCGATGGTAAAGGCAGGAGAGTGGATGCAATTTCCGACCCATCGGAGGTGCAGGTTTTCTATTCGCGCGCTGGGCAATCAGCTGATGCCATCATTGAACGGTTGGCGAGCAAGTACGCCAAACAGTACGAGTTGATGGTTGCCACTTCCGATTCGATGGAAGCAGAGACCGTACACGCGTGCGGCGCAGAGTGGGTTTCGCCTGATGGGTTGCGGGGACTTATTGCTAACGCCCGACGCTAAGTGATGTAGGAATTCTGTAGCCAGCGGCCTATCTCGTATTGGCCTTCAGTTTTGTGAGACAGCGCAAAAGACTGTGGCTGCAGCGCTCTTTTTTATAGCCCCAATTTCTTTTCGATTTCTTTCACTCGTGCTACGAGTTTTCCGAGCCTGTGGACCCAGGCAATTTGTTGCTTTGCTTCCGCAAGCGGCACTGCAGGCGACGCCCACCATGCCCCGCCGCTAATATTCTTGGAGATACCGCTTTGGGCACCGATAGCGGTGTTGTCGCCAATTTCTATATGCCCAATGATACCAACCTTACCGCCAATTAGGACATGCTGCCCAATCTGGACGCTGCCGGCGATCCCGGTCTGCGCGGCGATGACAGTATTCTTGCCGATCACAACGTTGTGCGCAATTTGCACGAGATTGTCGATCTTGACGCCTTGTTGAATCCAGGTCCGGCCAAACCGCGCGCGATCGACAGTTGTGTTTGCGCCGATCTCGACGTCGTCATCTATTTGGACAATCCCGAGTTGCGGAATTTTTTGTTGGCGGCCATCTGCCATTTCGAAACCAAACCCGTCAGCTCCGATCACAGCTCCACTGTGAATGATTACACGCGTGCCAATTCGGCTTCGCTCGCGAATTGTCACATGCGGATAAATGTGACACGCGGGCCCGATCACAGTCTCGTGTCCTACGTAGGTCCCTGCGCCAATGATCGTGTCGTCACCAATCTTTGCGCCGGGTTCGACGACCGCGAGCGGCTGAATCGAAACGCGCTGTCCCAGCTGAGCGCTTGCATCAACGACCGCGCTGGGATGAACGCCAGCCGCGAAGGTGACCGGCTTCGGCGCAAATTTGAGCAACACCTTCTCGAACGACTTCGTCGGATTAGAAACGCGAATCTGCGCGGCATTGATCGGTTCGGCGAACTTCAGCGGAACAAAGATTGCCGATGCGAGAGTTTTGCGCAGCAGGCCGATGTATTTTCGATCTGTGAAGAAGCTAATTTCTCCCTGCGCCGCTTCGCTAAGCGATGCAGCGCCGGTGATCTTCAGCGTAGGGTCGCCGATTAATTCGCCGCCCGAAACGTTTGCCAACTCTTTCAAAGTAAAACTCACGGGAGGTTGCATCGGAAGTTCTGGGTAGTGCACGCGCCTACTCGATCGCGAATTGTCCTTTTGATTTCCAAAGCTTGGCTGCGGGCAACGAAAGTGAAGTCGAGCCGCACCACTCCAAAACGCGCTTCGCGCGCGAAAGAAATTCGTCCGGTCGCCGCGTCTCAGTTTCTCCGTTTCGCCGATTCATTCTTTCGTCCAGCGGGGCGCGCGTTTTTCGATGAAGGCTTGCACGCCTTCGAGCGCTGCTTCGTCCATCATGTTGCACGCCATAATTTGACTCGCTGCGTCGTATGCCGCAGCAATACCGAGCTCAACCTGACGGTAGAAAAATTCTTTTCCGATTGCGATTGCGACCCGCGGCTTACTGATAATTGCAGCGACGAGCTTCTCGAGCTCGGTGTCGAGTTGTTCGGGTTCTGCCACGCGGTTGATTAGGCCACGCGCTTTTGCCTCCTGCGCATTGATAAATTCACCTGTGACGAGCATTTCGAACGCCTGCTTGTGCAAGACATTTCGTGAAAGTGCCACGCCGGGCGTGGAACAGAAAAGGCCGACGTTTACTCCGCTCACGGCGAACCGGGCGGCGCTCGACGCGACCGCGAGATCACACATCGCGACCAATTGACAACCTGCGGCCGTGGCGATTCCCTGCACACGTGCAATCACAGGCACTGGCAATCGCTGGATAGCGAGCATCATCTCGGAGCATTGAGTAAAAAGTCGTTTGTAATACTCTATTGATGGATCGGGCCGCATTTCTTTAAGGTCGTGACCCGCGCAAAAAGCTTTGCCTTCAGCAGCAACGACGATTACACGCGCAGTTTCGTCGGAGGCGATCGCATTGAGCTCGCGCTGAAGCTGCGCCAGCACTGCTTCAGACAAAGCGTTGAAAGCCTGCGGACGGTTCAGGGTCAATGTGACCACCCCGCGCGCGTCCTGAGTTCGCAGGACGAATGGCTCTTCGGCTTCGGAGTTTTTCGGACGCGCTGCCGATTCCATCGTTGCTGGAGAAGGTTTCACAGCTTTGTGACCGTTAAACCGCTACTGCTGAAACGCCAAACCTGAAATTTGAAAAATTTAGTTTCCGTTTGCGACGAGCAACAACATCATGCGTGTGATCTGATGGAATCACTGTTTGGCACTTGTGAGTTCGTGTGGTCAGGAGAATCGGACATCACCACCGTACTGGGTTGCCTTTCCCGTTCGTCGGGACAGGAGAAATGGAAGCGCAATTCTACGCCTGCATTGCACAGAAAATATCCGTCGCGCGCCCCATGAAAATCGTCGCGATCGCAAATCAAAAAGGGGGGGTCGGCAAAACGACCACGGCCGTGAATCTCGGCGCTGCGTTGGCAGAGTCGGGCAAACGGATTTTGATTATCGATCTTGACCCGCAGGCGAATGCCACCAGCTCATTTGGTTTGCAGGGGGTGGAAGACATCAGTCTTTATGAGCCGCTTCTTGGTGAGGCTTCAATCAGTGACAAAATCCTGCCAACCCGCCGCGAACGACTGTTCATAGTACCCGCCGATCTCGATATGGCCGGCGCAGAGGTGGAGATCGCGCGGATGCCAAATCATCTCACGCGCCTGGCCGAAACGCTAAAACCGCTGCACACCGATCAGACATTCGATTTCGTTTTCCTGGATTGTCCGCCGTCGCTTGGAATTTTGATGAGCAACGCGCTCGCCGCCGCGGACGAGCTGCTGACTCCGATTCAATGCGAATATTTCGCGCTTGAAGGGCTGGTGAAAATTGTGCGGCTCATCGAGCAAGTACTGGAATCAGGCGCGAACGAACGTCTTGAGCTGGGCGGGATCGTTATGACCATGTTCGATTCGCGGACCAACCTTAGCCAACAGGTAGTTGCGGACGTGCGAAAACATTTCGGTGAACGCGTTTACGAGACTGTGATCCCGAGGAGCGTTCGGTTGAGCGAGGCGCCAAGCTTTGGAAAATCAATTCTGGAATACGCTTCGAGCGGACCTGCCGCCCAGGCCTATCGGGCGCTGGCGCGAGAGTTCATGAAACGTCATGGTTCGCCAGCCACTGCTCGCGAGTTATCGCATACACCAGCGTCGGAAAGCCCCGGAACGTAATTTCCTTTTCCACCTTCATTCTGTTCTTCTCCGCCACGCGATGTGACGCAATGTTTTCGGGATGAACGAGCGAAATCACACGTGGCAGTTTCAAATCTGCGAAGGCGTGATCGCGCACAGCACGCGCTGCTTCGGTGATGAAGCCGCGGTTCCAGTAATCGGGATGTAGTCGGTACCCGATCTCGACCTCTCCTGGTACTTCAGGATGATGGTGAAAACCGCAATAACCAATAACAGCATGTTCGCCACGCGGTACCACGGCAAATTGCGACGGCATAGTCGCGCGATCCCAGCCCATCACTTTCTCGATAAAATCGACCGTCTTCTTTCGTGCGTTAAAAACTCCTAACGAGAAACGCGTAAAATCGGGATTCGCGAATAGCTGAGCCATTGCATCGACATCTTCCTCTCGGAAAGAGCGTAAGATGAGTCGTTCGGTTTGAAGTTGCATAGGGTTCTGTAGCCTGCGGCGCGGCAACTATAATGTAGTTGATTTTCGATTCTTTAATTAAAGGATGCGAAAGGACGGAGAGGAATACGCGCGACCAGCGCAGCCGCCGGATACATTAAGTTTGGCCACGCTGCAGGAAGCAGCAGCTCATTGCACTGCGTGTCATTTGTACAAACGAGGGACTCAAACTGTCTTTGGCGAAGGACCGAAGCACGCGGCGATTATGCTGGTTGGCGAACAGCCGGGCGATTACGAAGATGTGGCGGGCAAACCATTTGTCGGTCCGGCTGGGAAGATTATGGATCGCGCACTCGAGGACGCAGGAATCGATCGGTCGCAGGTTTACGTCACGAACGCGGTGAAACATTTCAAGTGGGAGCCGCGCGGCAAACGCCGAATTCATCAGAAACCAAATTCGCGCGAAATCGCAGCCTGCCGCCCATGGCTGGAAGCGGAATTGCGAATCATTAAGCCGAAACTAGTGGTGGCCCTGGGCGCGACGGCGGCACAAACGATTTTCGGCCCGAGTTTTCGCGTTACGCGGGAGCGCGGCAAAGTATTATCGTCTAAGCTCGCGCCGAGGGTGCTTGCGACTGTTCATCCATCATCGCTTCTTCGCCAACCCGACGAGGAATCGCGCGAACGGGAGTACAAGCATTTCGTCGCAGATCTTCGCGCGGCAGGACGCGCAGTGGAGAAAGAATAAAGGTAGGGACGGCGCAGCGCGCCGTCCTGCCTCATTCGACTGTCACCGCTTCTCGCGTTTTGTATCCAGCCACGAATGCCTTACGAAACTGATCGAATGTGCCGCTTTCAATTTCGCGACGCGCCCGGATCATCAGGTTCACATAAAAATGCAGATTATGCAGCGTGATCAGGCGAAGCCCTAGAATTTCTTCCGCCTTGATGAGATGACGAATGTAGCCGCGCGTGAAATCCCGACAGACCTCACAAGCGCAGTTTTCTTCAACGGGCTTTTTGTCCAGCGCGAACTCTGCGTTCTTTAAGTTGAGGGTGCCTGCCGCTGTGAACGCCGTTCCATTTCGAGCCAGGCGGGTCGGCAACACGCAATCGAACATGTCCATCCCGCGCGCGATCATCTCCAGCAATTGGGGCGGCGTGCCGAGTCCCATCGCGTAACGTGGCTTGTCAGTTGGCAAGAACGGTTCCGCCGATTCAACAGCGCGCATCATTTCCTGTTCCGGCTCGCCCACGCTCACCCCGCCGATCGCGTACCCGTCGAAATCAAGTTCTACGATGGCCTGCGCCGACGCGCGCCGCAGATCGTCGAATGTTCCGCCTTGGATAATGCCGAACAGCATTGAATCGGCGAACGAGCGAATGGGCGAGTCGGCGATTCTCCCATTCACGCTTTCGCCGGTTCGCCGTTTCCACTCTTTGCAGCGCTTGGCCCATCGCGCCGTTAACTCCGCGCTCTTCGCAGTGTAGTCGTATTCGCATGGATAAGGAACGCATTCATCGAGCACCATCGCGATATCGCTACCGAGCGCGGCTTGGATTTCCATCGCGATTTCTGGCGAAATGAAAGCCGGTGAGCCGTCGACGTGATTTTGAAAGCCGACGCCCTCCTCGGAAATCTTGCGCAACTTTGCGAGAGAGAAAATCTGGAACCCGCCGCTATCGGTCAGAATCGGCCCGTCCCAACTCATGAAATTGTGCAGACCGCCGAAATGCTTGATGACGTGGAGCCCCGGCCTAACGAATAAGTGATAGGTGTTTCCGAGAATAATTTCCGCATTCAACTCACGTAGTTCGCGCGGGCTCACGGCCTTAACAGAACCTTGTGTGCCGACCGGCATAAATGCGGGCGTCTCGACGATTCCATGTGCAGTCATTAAACGACCGCGCCGCGCTTTCGATTCTAGATTCTGCGAGACCAGTTCGAATGTTTTTTGCATTCGCGGGGAGATTCCGCGCAATCGCGCGACAAAACAAATTCGGACGTCAAAATATTCTTTGCGAACCACGATCTTGCCTCTATATTCGGCGCTTACCGCATCAGGCGCGTGAGTTGAGTTT
>DATARG010000215.1:0-4573 GCA_036264275.1 Candidatus Udaeobacter sp.
ACTTCACGCGGGTTCGTTGTTATCAGCTGCTTGTCGCCAAATATCCACGCGACACGGCCAAGCTTGCTTTATTGCCGTTAGCGATGCGTATGGGCGGGCCGCGGGAAGCCCTCTGGCACGCCATCATTCGAAAAAACCACGGCTGCTCGCATTTCATCGTTGGCCGCGATCACGCGGGACCAGGCAACGATGCCGATGGCAAGCCATTCTACGGACCGTACGAAGCGCAGGAACTGTTCCGCAAGCATCAAGCGGAGATCGGCGTCGAAATGGTTCCGTTCCAAATGATGGTGTACGTGGAAGACAGGGACAAATATTTCCCTGAAAACGAAGTGCCCTCTGGTTCGCGCGTGCTCAATCTCTCGGGCACAGAATTGCGGCGACGCTTAAACGACGGCCGCGAGATTCCGGCCTGGTTCACTTTTCCCGAAATCGCGCGCGAGCTCCGGCGTACCTTCGCGCCGCGGCACAAACAGGGAATGACGGTATTTTTCACCGGTCTTTCCGGTGCAGGTAAATCGACGATAGCCAATGTGCTCATGATTAAGCTGCTCGAGATGGGTGGCCGGCCGGTGACACTGCTCGACGGCGATCTGGTGCGGAAACATCTCTCTTCAGAGCTTGGTTTTTCGAAGGAACACCGCGACATCAACATTCGCCGCATTGGCTACGTTGCCTCCGAAATCACAAAAAACGGCGGTATCGCCATCTGTGCACCGATTGCGCCCTACGATTCCACACGCAAGGACGTGCGGGCAATGATTGAGCCGTTTGGCGGCTTTATTCTGGTGCATCTTTCCACGTCGGTCGAAGTTTGCGAGCAGCGCGACCGGAAAGGCCTTTACGCGAAAGCCCGAGCCGGCATTTTGAAAGAATTTACCGGAATATCTGATCCTTACGAAGAGCCAACTGACGCCGAAGTGATCGTGAACACAGGAGAACTGTCGCCCGAGGAAGCAGCTCAAGAGATCATTTTGCATCTGGAGCGTGAAGGGTTCGTAGGAATCAACGGCGGCGCGCCTGATTCAATCTCCACATAATTGCGGACTCCTTGATTTGCGCTGCCTTTGAAACGCGGTGCCATCTTGCCTAACGAACGACTTTTCGATCTTGCGATTCGCGTCGCCGAGAAGAACGACGCGGCGGCGCTCGCCTTGTTGATGTGCGAGCTCGGGTATGAAACAACGAAATCGGAGATGCAGATGCGAATGGAGAGGATCGCGGCCGATGAGAGCTATCGGACATTTGTGGCGGTGTGTGATGGCAGAGTGTGCGGGATGATTGGCACAGTTACGTATCTAAGCTATGAGCATAACGATTCCGGTGGCCGAATTCTTGCGCTCGCGATATTGAGTACGATGCGCCGTTGTGGAATTGGTCGCGCGCTGATTGCAGCTGCGGAGAAAGACTTCGCCCAAAGAGGTATCAGCCGCCTCGCTCTGAACACAAGCCTTGTCCGAGAAGATGCTCACACGTTTTACGACTCGCTTAGTTACGAGCGAAACGGGTGGCGTTTTGTGAAAAAGCTTTCGGTGCGCTATTGATCGTACTCGACATGGCGAGATTGAATGCTCTTGCTATCACCGCATTTGCAATCATCGCAATTCCGGAAGCGCAGGCGGTCGACACGCCAGGCAACGCCGCGGAGACCGAGGAAGTGACGGTGACTGGGCAAGCGATAGCGTCGCTTACCTCAGCATCACCCGAGGAATCTGCAAACCAGAAGACGACGGTTCCGGGCGCCTTCACAGTCAGGACGACCGATGATATGGAACTCGGTCGCGCCTCAAACTTCGAGGATTTGCTGCAACGGATCCCGGGCGTTTTCCTTCAATCGGAAAACGGCGCTGAAATTTCGAAGATTTCAATTCGAGGGTCTGGTATCACGTCCGAAGATGAGCCTCTTGGAGTAATGTTTTTACTCGACGGCTTGAATTTCAACCAGGGTGATGGCGAAACCATTCTCGAGGATTATGATGTTGCTTCGCTTGCTTATGCGGAAGTCTTCCGGGGCGCCGATGCATTTAAATATGGCGCCTTGACCCTGGGTGGGGCGATCAATCTCGTGCCGTTTACCGGGTATACGACGGCGCCATTTCAAATCCGTCTTGAAGGCGGAAGTTACGGCTTTTTTCGTGACGACATGAGCGGCGGCGCCGTGCAAGGGCCGTTCGATGAGTATGGTGCGATTGGTTTCCGAGCGCGCGAGGGTTTTCGTGAGCACAGTCACGAGAATACAGAAATCCTTTTTGCTGATGTCGGTTACAAGTTCAGCAACCAGGTCGAGAATCGATTTTATGTCACGATGGATCGGACCAATCGGAATTTGCCGGGCGGTTTGACTAAGTCAGAAATGGAAAGCGATCCCACCCAGGCTAATCCGCTGGCGATAGCGCAGGATTGGAAAAAGGAGTGGACCTACATTCGGATGGCCGACAAACTAACGGTCCGAACTGACGATGTTGAATTCGATGCGGGGTTCTTTTGGTTTCATCGCGATCTTGAAAACCGCGGATTTTTTTCGCCCGATTTTCGGGAAGGTATCGAGCAGTTTTATTCGGATAATTTTGGAGGCAATCTGAATCTGGTTAGTCGTCACGAGCTCTTTGGCTATCGAAATATTCTTACCATTGGTCTGAGCCCCCAGAACGAAGACGAGCCCACCCAAAATTACGAGAATATTTTCGGACATCCGGGCGGAACGACTGCGCGAGGCATAGGCAGCTCGATAAACCTTCCAGCGTATCTCGAGGACCAGTTGTATCTTACACCGCGGCTATCGATCCTCTCCGGAGCGCAGGCGATTTTCGCGGAGCGTCATTTTAAGGACGAGTTCTTCACTGACGAGGCAGGCGACCAATCACACCGGCAAAATTTCTGGGGATTCAATCCCAAGCTGGGCGCGATGTACGAAATCAATCCTAAGACACAGGCATTTGTGAATTTCAGTCGCAGTTGGCAGCCGCCTTCGCTAGACAACTTGGTCGCTTTTGATGAAGGTCCGAATTCCAGTGTTGTTTACACGGTGTTGCAGCCGCAACACGCCTGGACCATCGAAGGCGGAACTCGCGGAGAGTATTCTCAGTTTCAGTGGGAGTTGTCGCTTTATCACTCGTGGTTTCGTAACGAATTGCTCGAAATCAATGACGCTTTCGGGAATGATATCGGCACAAAAAATATCCCGCGATCCATTCACCAGGGAATCGAGGCGAGTCTGGAAATAGAATTACTTCGGGAGATCCTGGTGGCGGCGGAGCGGAATCGTTCCGGCGACCGTTTGTCATTCGATCAAAGCTACACGCTCAATGATTTTCATTTTGAAGCGAATCCCGTTTACAGAGACAATCGCATTGCAGGGGTTCCTATTCATGTTTATGAGGCGCAATTGCTTTACGAAATCCCCTCTGGTTTCTATGCGGGTCCGAATCTGCAGTGTAACCTCTCCGGTTATCCGGTTGATGAGGCGAATACACTCTTTGCGGATCCTTACGTGCTGGTTGGTTTCCGTGCGGGATTTCGACGAAGCAACGGCTTTTCAGTGTTCCTCGATTGCCGAAACCTAACGAATCAGCGCTATGCGTCCTCGCTCGATGTGATCGCCGACGCGCGCACGGAACCGAACCCTGAGATTTTCCATCCTGGCGACGGTCGTTCGTTCTACGGTGGAGTTTCCTGGAGTTGGTGAACCATTCCGATCCATGGTCTCACGAAATCCAGATCGTTTTTGTGTTCGTGAATTCGCGGATACCGGCAGAGCCGAGTTCGCGGCCGAAACCGGAGCGCTTCACACCACCGAAAGGCAAACGCGGATCGGAAGCGACCATCGCGTTAATGAAAACCATTCCGGCGTCCAGGTCGGATGCGAAAAGTTTCTGCTCCTCCCGGTCTTTGGTCCACGCGCTCGAACCCAGGCCGAATGTCGTGTCGTTCGCGAGCTTCACGGCGGCGTGGGCATCGCCCACTCGGAAAACAGATGCAACAGGCCCGAACACTTCTTCGCGGTACGCCGGCGACTCATTCGGCACATCAATGAGAACCGTGGGTTCATAGAAAAATCCCAGACCATGAATGCGGTTGCCGCCAGTCAACAATTTTGCGCCAGCGGCAATTGTTTTTTGCACTTGATCGTCCACGCCTTGGAGGATTTGCTCCGTCGCAAGCGGACCGAGTTCAGTCTCAGGATCCATTGGGTCGCCAGCCTTCAGCGCGCGCATGCGCTCAACAAATTGTTGAAGGAACTGCTCGTATATTTCATCGGCGATAATAAATCGCTTCGCTGCGATACACGACTGACCAGTGTTGATGGTGCGCGCCTTGACGGCGGTCTTCAACGCCGATTCGAAGTCTGCGCTTGGCATCACGATGAATGCGTCGCTGCCGCCTAGCTCAAGCACACTTTTCTTGATCTCACGTGCGGCCGCGCTTGCGACGGCCGAACCAGCTTTTTCGCTGCCTGTCACCGTTACAGCTTTGACACGTGGATCGGTGATCAATTGTTCGACTTGCTCCGGCTCGATGAGCAGCGTTTGGAAAGCGCCCTCCTCGAATCCGGCGCGGCAAAAGATTTCTTCAA
>DATARG010000224.1:0-10013 GCA_036264275.1 Candidatus Udaeobacter sp.
CATCGGCTTCAAAGAATTCTGCTTTCATTGAAACCGAGGATAAAAAAGCACCTGAGCCGAAAGATAAGACGTTCGAGTCCAACGCTAATTCGATTGGAGCCAGCGAGCTGGCCGCTGCCGGCGAAATGCCGTTGCCGTCGCAGGCAGGGAAAGACCGCCCGTTGATGGATTTTGAATCAAATCCCTACTCGCTCGACAGCAAGGGTGCGCAAGCGCAGCAGAAACCGGCCTCGCAACAGAAAGCCGCGCAGCCTGCCGCGCAACCTGAACCTATTACTGCTGCGGAGCAATTTGCGTTGCTCACTCAAAAATCAGCGGCTGCGCTCGACGCCGCGGCTGCGACTTCGCAGGCGCAGTCGACGTATCGTCGGCAAAAGGAGCGGACTCACATGGCGGGAAACATTACCAACCGAGGGATTTCCTCCGTGAATGCTTTAGGCACGCCGCTCGGTCGATATCAGAAGATCGTGGCCGATTCGATCGGATCCCGTTGGTACACGTATGTGGATCAGAAACGCGATTTAATTAGTATCGGGACGCTGCATCTTAGCTTTGTCATTGACCGAAGCGGACGAGTGAAGAATCTCAAAGTCACTCAAAACACTTCGAACGAGTCGTTCGCGAGCGTCTGCGTGCAATCGGTAATGGAAGCGCACCTTCCGCCGATTCCCGATGACGTGGCGAACACATTGCCCTCTGAGGGTTTGGAGGTGGACGGACTCGGGTTCATTATTTTTCCTAACGGATGATCGGTGCCTTGATCATTGCCGAAACGGCGGGAGTTGTGGATGTCGTGCTCGGATTTTTCTCGAGGGGCGGCCTTTTCATGTGGCCGCTGCTGGCCTGCTCGATCGTATCGGTGACAGTCATGATTTTGCGCGGCCTGGCGTTGCGCCGGAAAATTGTCATGCCGTCTGCCATTGAAGCGGAAATAGAACGCATGGCGCCGGGAGAAAGCCCGGAATTGCTGTCCCGACTCGTGTATCATGATCCGTCGTCGCTGGCTCGAATCACGCGCGTGGCGTTGCAACATGTGCGCGGGCCGCGTTCGGAAAATGTTGAAGTAGTTCAAACCCGCGCGCGCCACGAAATGGTGCGATTGGAGCGAGGTCTCATAGTTCTCGAAGTCATCGTGGGCATTGCACCGTTGCTTGGGTTAATCGGCGCGGTGTCTGGTTTAGTGCATGTCTTCTCGCACCTCGGCTTAAGCTCCGGCGGATCGGATACGCGCCAGATCGCGCTCGGCATCGCCGAAGCATTGAACGCAACCGTCTTCGGACTTTCGATCGCTGTGCCGACACTAGTCGGGTTCACCTATTTTTCCCGAAAAGTGGAAGTGATGTCAGTGGAAATGGAAACGCTGGTAGTCGAGTTGATCAACAAATGCTATTACGGCCGCGCTACGCGCGAACCCAAGGCAGCGCAGATTCCGACATCCGTCGCGTAATGCGCGCGACGCATCCGACCGCATGAATTTTTCAGTACGAAAACGGCGAGCACCGGTCATCATTATCGTCTCGCTGGTCGATATTCTCATTATCCTGCTGATATTTTTTGTCGTTTCCACGACGTTTAAAAAAGATCAGCCGGAGGTGCAGATTAATTTACCGGAATCGAAAACCGCGCAGAAGAAACCGTCTGAGCTCGATCATGCGATCGTGAGCATCAGCGAAAGTGACGAGGTGAAACTCGATGGCCGAGCCGTAAATGTGGATGAACTTGAAGGTGCTGTGCGCGGTTTGCCAGAAGAGCGCAAGTCGACGCTAGCGCTGCAAGCCGACAAGAAAGCGTCATTTGGCACGATCATTAAAGTGATGGACGCGTTGAAGCTGGCAGGCGTGAAAAATTTGCCGGCGTTCACCCGGGAAGAAGGGCCATGATCCTGCCAATCCTGCAGTACGGCGACCCGATCCTGCGCGCCAAAGGTGAACGGATCGAGAAAATCGACAATCAAGTCCGGGAACTGGCAACGAACATGATCGAGACAATGCATGCGGCGCACGGGGTAGGTTTGGCAGCGCAGCAGGTCGGTTTGCCGTTGCAGCTCACTGTACTCGACATTTCTGCAGCCGAAGACCGGCCAAGTACGCTCAAACTCAGCGGCAAAGACGTCGATCCGAAGAGCGCGATGCCGATTGTCCTGATCAATCCGGAAATCGAGCTTCGCGGCGAAACCGAAGTGGGCGTGGAAGGTTGCTTAAGTTTTCCCGAAATCACCGGCGACATTGAACGGGCGCAATCGGTCCTCGTGCGCGCGCAGACGTTGGAAGGCGAGTTGTTTCAAATCGAGGCGAGCGGTCTTCTCGCGCGCGCAATCCAACATGAACACGATCATCTCCATGGAATTCTGTTCATCGATCGGATGAGCTCCGCAGCGAAAGCCGCGTTGTCGAGCCGCTTGAAACGGTTGCAAAAGGAAACGAAACGCGGCGTCCGTCATCACGAAGAATTTGTGAGCGAAACGGTGCTGTAGCTGCTGTAGCCGCCCTGCCTGCGGCCGGTTCACCTCTCGTGCTGCCTTTTACAAAAGAAACGGCCCGCACGGCCCGCGGTTACAGTGGACTAAGTTGCCCGCAAAAATCCAGTTAACGGGCTCGTGGCTGATGCGGCGTTGAGTTTATCGGCTAACCCGATTTCGCGCGCTTCGCGGCCTGCTTCAATGGCTTTCTTAAATGCTTTTGCCATGCGAACCGGATCGGATGCGATCGCGATCGCAGTGTTCACGAGCACTGCGTCGGCGCCCATTTCCATTGCTTCAGCGGCATGACTCGGCGCGCCAAGTCCTGCATCTACCACAACCGGAACGATGGCCTGTTCGATGATTATCTCGATCTGCGCGCGCGTTTCGATACCGCGGTTGCTGCCAATCGGTGATCCGAGCGGCATCACTGTGGCCGTGCCGATGTCCTGCAATCGTTTCGCAAGCACCGGATCGGCGTTGATGTACGGAAGAACAGTGAATCCTTCCTTAACCAGAATCTCCGCCGCCGCGAGGGTCTCAACAGGATCAGGCAGCAAATAGCGCGGGTCTGGATGAATCTCCAGTTTGATCCACATCGGCAGACCTGCGCTCGCTGCCAGACGCGCGAGTCGAACCGCCTCTTCCGAGTTGCGTGCGCCGCTCGTGTTTGGCAGGAGCAGGTAACGTTTCGGATCGATAAAATCGAGAATGTTCGCAAATGGATCGTGTTTCCCTGAGAGATCGGCGCGTCGGAGCGCGACAGTGACCAACTCCGTGCTGCTGGCGATGAGCGCGTCTCGCATCAACTCGTTCGACGCGAATTTTCCGGTGCCAACCAGCAGACGCGACGTGAACTCGCGATCGGCGATCTTCAGTTTCGAGGGCTTATCAGCCATGGAAAAGGATAATCGAATTCACGAAAGCGCGCGAATGTGCATCTTCTGAGAGCACGTGCGCTTTAGTGACAGGTGCGGCGCCTGCGTGGCCTTGGAACCGACACGGCTGCCGCTACAGGCGGTCCCCTCGAAGAGCGCGCGCGACCCATTATTTTCGGCTTGTACGAACCGCGCAATCACACGACACTCGTTCAATGACCAAATTTGATCTTCGCCGGCAAGATTGCATCAAAGGGATGTCGCGACTGAAGGATGAAAGCATTGATCTTGTGGTGACATCGCCGCCGTACAATCTCGGGATCAGCTACGGGAGGTATTCCGACCGCCAGGGTCGACGATCGTATTTACGTTGGTGCGGCGAATGGTCAGCGCAAATCCGCCGTATCTTAAAATCGAAGGGTTCTTTTTTTCTGAACATCGGCGCCGCTCCTTCGAATCCGATGTTGCCGCATGAGATCGTAATGACGCTGCGCGAGTCTTTCGTGCTGCAAAACACGATTCACTGGATCAAATCGATTGCGATTGATGAAGTCTGTAGCCACCGGGCTGCGGCCGGTGAGACCCGCGTGGCTATGCAGACGGGCCACAGGCCCGTGGCTACAAATGCCCGCTCATTCGGTCATTTCAAGCCGATCAATTCGCCGCGATTTCTCAACGACTGCCATGAATACATTTTTCATTTCACGAAGTCCGGCTGCGTCGAACTGAACAGGCTGGCGCTTGGCGTGCCGTACCAGGATAAGAGCAACATCGCGCGTTGGTCGCATACTCGCGGAAAAGATGTCCGTTGCCGCGGGAACACATGGTTCGTTCCCTACGAAACGATTCAAAGCCGCCAGAAAGAGCGGCCACATCCGGCGACATTTCCGATCCGGCTCGCCGAGTGGTGCATCAAATTACATGGTGTGTCGCGCGTTGGGACGATGCTCGATCCTTTTCTTGGCATCGGTAATTCTGCGATCGCAGCCCAGCGCTGCGGCGTCCAAAGATTTATCGGTTTCGAGATCGATGAGACTTATCTCGCCGAATCCAAACGGCGAATTGGCGGTGACCGCGGCTCTCGATCTCGAAAATAAAAGTCACTTGGCGAGCATCGACAGCACGGCCTCCGCGACTTCGTCGGTCCCTACGGCCTTCATGCAGCGGAAATCGATCGGACATTCGCGGAGAAAACAAGGGCTGCATTCGACATGGTGCCGCAAAATAATGTGCTCGTTGCCGAGTGGTCCAGTTAGGCTCGGTTCGGTGGAGCCGAACACGGCGACCACAGGCACGCCGAGCAATGCTGCAAGATGCATCGTGCCGGTATCGTTGGTGAGCACCAAACGACACTTTCGCAATTCCTCGATGAGTTGATCGAGCGTGGTCTGGCCGATCCGGTTGACGCAATGATCCCCGATCGCAACAGCGATCTGTTCGCCTATTGCGGCGTCATTCTTCGTCCCGAAAAGAATCCATTGCGCCGATGACCGCGCGCTGATCTTTGCTGCTGCCTCAGCGAATCGCTCGGGTAACCATCGCTTGGCGGCACCGTATTCCGCGCCAGGACAAAGACCGATTGTAAGAGGTTGATGGTTGATAGTTGATAGTTGATTGGAATCCGACAGTTGAGCGTTGGGTGGTGGACGCTCGCCAGGGCGGAGCCCGTCCAGGACGGCGGAGGCGGGTTGAGCGTTGAACGTTTCTTCTGGTTCTGCCCCGCATTCCCGCGCGATTCGAAGAAAACGGAGCGAATGATGTTCAGGTGGACCTGGCTTCTTCGGCTCGCGAACGATTTGATTGACGAGCCAACTTCGGCAATGGCCGCGATAGCCGACTCTCCGTGAAATTCTGCTTAGCCAGCATTCAAGCGCCACACGCAAAGAATTCGGGAAAAGAATCGCCACGTCGAAAGGCGTTCGCTGCCTTAAGAGCCTAACAACTGAAAGCAGCGAAGCATCTGATAACGAAATGACCGCGTCCACCTCCGGAACGAGCTTCCACATCGGAGCGATCTTCTCGGCCGCAGCGATTGTCACGTGAACGTCTGGACGCCCATTCTTGATCGCGCGGACTGCCGGCACGCTCATCACAGCGTCCCCCAGCCAGTTACTTGAACGGATGAGAATTCGAAATGGCTTCAGGTCTCGAGCCGAAATTCCCGGTGGCAAATAAATTCCTCGTTTGTAGTGCGAGAGAAGAAAATTTGGGTGAGGCGTCTTCCAGCGATTGTGCACCCAAAACCAGTCTTCGGGCGCGCGGCGAATTTGTTGCTCGATGACTTGATTTATTTTTGAAGTTAGCACGGCGATAGAAGCGCCGGCCTCATCGAATCGCTCGGTGAATACCAGGCGCCAGCGCGCGCGGCCGGTGGTGTAAACGCCCGCGGCAATCAGCGCCGCCCGCGTACGTCTGGCGAGCAGCGCTGGCAAAGGCGAAGTCGAAGCTAGCCGGCCAAAAAATGGCGTCCACACGCCGTGATCACCGGCGTGTTGATCCGATAAAACACCGACGCCACCGCCGGAGCGCAGCAACTCGATCACTGGCTCGAAGCCATCGTGGCGATCGAACAATTCCAATCCGGTCTGGCTGCGGGTCCGCCGGACATGCTTCTCAATGAAACGGTTGCCCAGCCCTTGGTACACACTTGAGTTTCGAACAAACCCGACGAACTTCGGCATCAATTGCGCGAATACTTCCCACGTTCCGAGGTGACTCAGAACAAGGACTACAGGAACGCCTGCACGAAATTCACGTGCCATCGACTCGATGTTTTCGACCTCGACACGCTCAAGGATTTTGTCCGGTGGCATCTGCGTGAGTTTCGCGCTGCAAAGCAGATTGGCGCCAAGTCGCCGGAAATGGAGGCGTACAAGCTGACGTAAGTCGCCCGGCGATTTCTCATTCGCAAACGCGATCTCAAGATTGCGCGTTGCGAGACGTCGATATTTCCCGGAGAACGTCCACGCGCAAGCGCCGAGAAATTCCCCGAAAGCGAAGAGGAACGGCAAGGGCAGAGCGGCGGCGACGGCTAAGCCGGCGCGATAAAGAAGGTAAAGGACAAAATCGAGCATTTCGGACGTGGATCGGCTTCTCCGAAGGCGATTCACTCGTTCGGAGAACGCTGTTTCACCTTCGGCGCGGCAGGGTAGATTTGCCTGCAGCTTGCTTCAACCAATATAATGTCGCCGTGTCGCCGCCTTCTTCCGCTTCTCCCGATGCCGATTTCGTGCGCGTTATGTCGCGGAAATTCGAGCAGGGCCGGTTTTTGATCGTCGGCGGTGATGCTCATAAAATTCAATCGCAATTTGCTGAAGCGAAAAGAGAAGCGGTAGCCTGCTCAATTGATGAGTTGATTTCGAAACTGAGTCAGCAGGCAGCGACAACCCACTTTGAAACAACGGTTTGGTTCTATCCTTCAGACCGAAGCGACGATGAACGTGTGTCGTCGGCGCTTTTAGGTTTAACAGACAAAATTGTTCTCATGCCGAGTCCCGGCGCGGACGCTACGAAACGGCGCGCCGACTTGGTTCGAGCTTTCGGTTGTGTTGAATTTATGCCTGAGTACACATGCGATCTGACGGAGTTGAACGCAGGAGCTCTGTGCCTCGGTTATGCGCCGCGCAGATCAGCCGTCGAGTTAGCGCGTGGGGCTGAGGCAGCGTTTGCAAGGCTCAACCGACAGACGGCTGCGTTACGGCACACCCTTGAACTCCGCGGCTCCGAGTTGGACGACGCGCATGAGCATATCGCCGCGCTGGAAGGAAAGCTGCTGAAACTTAAAGAATATCAGCGTGAGCTGAAGCAACTAAAAGAAGAGAGGCGGCGTTTGCGCAAATCCCCGGAGCGCAGGGTAGGCCAGGTTTTGCTCGCGCCTTATCGTCTTCCAAGCCGACTGGCGAAATCAGTCTGGAAGAGAATTGATCGAGAGCGACAAAATCGTGCGACAACCGAATACCAGAAATGGTTTGAGCAGCATCGGGCGAAGGCGGAGGACTTGGAGCGCATGCGGGATAGGACGCGCACTTTCGCGTCCCAGCCGCTGATTAGCATCATTACACCCGTTTTCGACACGCCTGTGTCGCGGCTCGAGGAAGCAGTTCAATCCGTGATGGCACAAGCTTATGAAAAGTGGCAACTCCTGTTGATCGATGACGGGTCAACAGACCCCGACCTGCTGCGCATCCTGCCTGAACTCGCGCAGCGCGATCGGCGAATCGTTCTCTCGAACCTGGAAAAACATGGAGGTATTTCTGCGGCATCGAATCGCGGACTCGAGCTCGCCGGCGGAGAGTGGATCACTTTTCTTGACCATGATGATGTGCTCGAACCGGATGCGCTGTTCCAAATTGTGAACGTTTTACAGGAGGATGCCGATGTTGATCTAGTTTACAGCGACGAAGACAAGCTTGGGCAAAACGGCTTCGAAGCGCCGCTCTTTAAGCCGGACTGGTCACCGGATTTTTTTCTTTCGTACAATTATGTTGGTCATTTAACCGCGGTGCGTCGCGATCTCGTGCAGAAAGCGGGGGGATTCCGTTCGCGGTTCGACAGCGCACAAGATTACGATTTGTTTTTTCGCGTCACCGAGTTAACCAGCCGAATTCATCATATTCCGCGGGTCCTGTATCATTGGCGCCGAACTGAAACCTCTAGTTCGATTAGTGTCCGGCAAAAGCCTGAACAGCTCGATTCCTCGCGGGATGCAATTGAAGATCATCTGAAGCGGCGTGGCGAAGCGGCGCATGTGACGGTCGACTGGCGCACTCATGCATTTCGCGTAAGGCGCGAACTGTCGGACCGGACAAAAATTTCGATTATCATCCCGAATTTTCACGGTGACGAAGCGCTAAAGCGATGTGTTGAAAGTCTTACAGCTAAAACGGAGTACCCGAACTACGAAATTCTCATTGTTCGAAGCAATAATTCGTTAGGCACACCCTCACGGTTATCCGATTTCCCGTATCGTGTCTTCCAATTCCCAGCGGCATCGAATGATTCAGCGACCAAAAATTACGGAGCAAAGGAAGGTGACGCGCCATGGCTTCTTTTCCTCGACGACAGAGTCGAAATTGTCGATGCGAAGTGGCTCACGGTCATGGCCGAGCATGTCCAGCGACCAGAGGTTGGAGCGGTAGGCGCGCGTTTGCTGAATTCCACCGGCATGGTTGAGCACGCGGGAATTGTGGTGGGCGTGAATGGAATTTCACAGGCGGCCTTTTACGGTTTCCCTGCGGACCACCCCGGGACCAATAGGCAGTTGCAGATAACCCGCAATTGCAGTGCAGTGTCGAGCGCATGCGTGCTGATGAGACGTGACGTTTTTCAGCAAGCTGGAGGGTTTGACCTAAGCCTGTCAGGCGCGCTCGCCGACGTCGATTTTTGCCTCAAAATCCGACGCGCAGATTATCTCATCGTCTATACTCCTTTCGCAAAACTCCATTGGCATGCTACGCATGATGACAATCAAGACACCAGCGGCGATGCGATTTTGCGACAGCGTTGGGCGAATGTTTTGGAGCGCGATCCTTATTACAATCCAAATCTCTCTCGCGAACGCGCCGACTTCTCGCTACAAACCAGCTGACATTCGGGAACATGACCAACCGCAAAAAAGATCTCTGGCAGGGGATTGACCCGGCCGCTCAAAACGCGCTCACGCCTCGCGATTATCGCACGGGATCGTTAGCGCAGGAGCTGGCGCAACGAGGCGTGGACGTGGGTGAACTCGTGGCGGCCGACAAGAGCCGGCGCGAGATCAAAGACGCATGGATACCGGGCGTGGAAATTTTCACGCGAAAAATTCACCCGCAACGACATCGTGGGTGCTTCGGGGAATTTGTACGACAAGACGAAGGGATTCTCGCGAGGATTGGTCTCTGGCCGAGGCAATGGTCGGCCGCCCGCATGTATGCGAACACCGCGAAGGGTTTCCACGTGCATCCGCCGAGTGTTCCGGAAGGCAGCCCCGCAGCGGATTGGTTGCACCGTTTGTTCGTCGATGAACCTGAAAACTATCCACTACGGCGTTACGATGACGAGCAATGGGACGTGATGTTCTTTTTGCAGGGGCGCGTTGAAATGATTTTGTGCGATATCCGCGCAGGATTGCCGCGGCGGGTTATGCGGTTGTTCGTCGACGGCGACAATCATCGCAGTAACAACAACGTTGGCGTTGTGATTCCGCCTGGCGTGGCGCACGCCATTCGCGCCGAGGGCGCAGAAGATGTCATGATGGTTTACGGGACGAGCACGATTTTTCATCCCGAATTCGAGGGACGCATCGCGAGCGAGATAGAGAGCGCGGAGTTGCCGGTATCCTGGCAGAAATTCTTACGGTAGGGGCGATTGACCTCAGCCCCGAAAGCTTTCGGGGTTCGAGTGAACCGCCCCTACCTCGATCAAATGAAGCGGAGCTTTGATCCAGCCATTCTGGAAATGATGGATCGGCCGCAACCGGTTTCGGCCGAGTTGGAATGTGATCTGGAGCGGCTTCGGCAGCTTAATCGCTGGTTCGGCAGCTACCGTCTGGTTTCGATTTTCATGCGGCGGTGGATGCAGCCCGGCGCGC
Source organism: Candidatus Udaeobacter sp. (assembly GCA_036264275.1). GTDB lineage: Bacteria > Verrucomicrobiota > Verrucomicrobiia > Chthoniobacterales > UBA10450 > Udaeobacter. The sequence continues at coordinate 9,908 of DATARG010000224.1, forward strand.
GGATCCGCGCTGTCGATCTTGCCACCGGTTCGGGCGATATTCCGCGGTTGCTCGTGGACCATGCACGAACGATTGGCGCGCGAATCGAGATTGATGCAGTCGATCA
>DATARG010000225.1:0-2740 GCA_036264275.1 Candidatus Udaeobacter sp.
TCTTCACGATTCCAGAAACTACGGTGGAGAAGCTGGCCGAAGAAGTCAGCGCAAAACTGCATGCCGCCGTTCCGCGCATCGCGGGTGATCGCCAATTGAAGGTGACGCGCGTCGCTCTCAGTCCCGGCGCTGCTGGATTTAACCGTGAAACGACCGCTCTCGAAATGCCGGAAGTACAAGTGCTGATCCTCGGCGAAACGCGCGAATGGGAAACGGTCGAATACGTGACGGACGCTTACGCCGAGGGCCGCGCAAAAGCACTGATTGCCCTAGGGCACATTCCCGCCGAGCAAGCCGGCATGGATGAATGTGCGCGTTGGCTCAAAACGTTCATTGGGCAAGTCCCGATCGAATTTGTTCCTACTGCGGACATGTGGGCGCCACCCAGGCCTACGTCGAGCAAATCGAAACTCTGATTTTTTTACACACTGCCCAACTCATTTCCGTCGCGCATCTGGACCGATTAGAATAGGCAGGGCCCCAGCCATGCCAAAAAAGATTTGGTTTGTTTCGTTCACGATTATCGTCGCGGCACTAGCACTTTCCGCATCTCCCAACGCGCCGTGGGACAAACCATCCGAACAGTGGACTGCTGCTGACGTTTTCCGGATTCTGCAGAACTCGCCGTGGAGCCCCTCCAAATTTTCTCTTGAATCGAAATACAGCCAGCGCAACACCGACGGCCAATCCGGCGTGGTCAACGATTCTCACGTCAACACCCGCAACAGTGCCGTGGTGCCTGGCATTTCACTTTCCCGAGGTCAAGCTGTGCCGGCAGTTACCGTTTTGTGGTGGTCTTCCAAAACGATTCGGAGGGCCGAAGCCGCGCGGCTGACAAGACTCAAAGTCATCGGCAGCACCTCGAATGCAGCCGTAGAACCACTTTCCGATTACGTACTCAGCGTCGAAGGTGACGAACCGCTACGCATTTTGAGAGATGCCAAAGAGGACCTCCACGACACCGTTTTTCTGGAATTGGAAAATGGCGGAACTATCGACCTGCTCGACGTGAAATTTTCGGATACCGGCGACACCGACGTTGTTCGCACCGAAATGCACTTCACTCGAATGCTGAATAACTCGCCGGCCATTGATCCGGAATCTGACAAGGTGATTTTTCACTGCCGCGCGACTGCCAAAAAGGAAATGCCGGGCCGTGGCAACACATTATCCTTTCGGGTGGAATTTAGCCCACGCCTGATGAAAGCGCAGGGCGTTTCCGACCTGTGAGTCGGCGTGCTCGCACGATTTGTTTCGGCCGGCGCCTCTGGGTATCTTGGGAGTGCAGCCAAATACAATGCCCAAGTTCAAGAAACACATTTTCATCTGCATGAATCAGCGCGAACCCGGCCACCCGCGCCCATGTTGCGATCCGAGCGGTCAGGGCGACCTTCAACGGCTGTTCAAAATAAAATTGGCACAGCGCGGCATTGAGCTGGTTCGTGCAAATAAATCCGGCTGCCTGGATCAATGCGAATTGGGACCCACCGTAGTGATTTATCCCGACGGTATTTTTTATGGGGGTGTTCGTCCCGAAGACGTCGATGAGATTATTGAATCGCATATCGTGAATGACCGGCCGGTGGAACGGTTGCGCATCCCGGACGAAATCCTGAACACCACACATAAGAAATCCGATACAAAAACGTAACTCTTGTCTCAGCGCTCCGATTGGCCCTTTTGCATTCACTGCGCTTTCAGGCAGAATACCGTGTCCTATTCAGGCGTGGAGGAATGATGAAGACGCGCGCACTAGCTTCGCTGCTGCTGTTTGTTCTGGCCCTGATTCTGCCCATTCGCAAAATCATCGTCGCAGACGAACCGGTCCTCTCCGGATTTTCCGCCGATTCTTCGCGCTCCGAGCGGCAATGGGAAGAAAAGTTTAAAGCTATTCCCAGTCCTCAATTGATGCGCGACTACATGCAGCGGCTCTCCGCACGCCCGCACCACGTCGGCTCGCCGTACGACAAGGACAACGCCGAATGGCTTGCGACGAAGTTCAAGGAATTCGGTCTCGACACGCACATCGAAACCTTTGACATTCTTTATCCCACGCCGAAGGAACGCGTCGTCGAACTCGTCGAAGGCGGTCCGAAATTCGTCGCCAAGTTGCAGGAGCCTGCAGTCTCGCTCGATCCCACTTCCAATCAGCAGAAGGAACAGTTGCCCACCTATCACGCGTATTCCATCGATGGCGACGTCACCGCGCCGCTAGTTTTTGTGAACTATGGAATTCCTGAAGATTACGAGCAACTCGATAGGCTGGGCGTTTCAGTAAAAGGCGCCATCGTCATCGCCAAATACGGCCACTCTTGGCGTGGAATCAAGCCGAAGGTTGCCGCGGAACATGGTGCTCTCGGCTGCTTAATTTATTCCGATCCCAATGAAGATGGTTTTAAGCAGGGCGAAACTTTTCCGGCCGGCCCGTGGCGTCCGCGCGATGGAGTGCAACGGGGCAGCGTTGCCGACGATCCGATTTATCCCGGCGATCCGCTAACTCCCGGAGTCGGCGCAACCAAAGATGCCAAGCGCCTCGACCTGAAAGACGTCAAAGTCATCACCAAAATTCCGGTGCTGCCGATTTCCTACGGCGATGCTGAACCTTTGCTTGCTGCAATTACCGGAGCAGTTGCTCCACGCGCGTGGCGCGGCGGGTTGGGAATGACCTACCACGTCGGTCCTGGCCCTGCGAAAGTACATCTGAAGGTGAAATCTGACTGGGGCCTGAAAACAATTTACG
>DATARG010000226.1:0-3791 GCA_036264275.1 Candidatus Udaeobacter sp.
CCGGCAGGAGCCGGGCCGCTGACGGCGACGCGTCGGTGAAATACCGCACAGGAAGAAAAGAGAAGCGCCACCAGGACAACGGCGAGAAACACAAAAGTGCGAAGTTTCACAGTAACCATTCCTGCCGTTGCGAGAGGAAGACAATTAAAGGCTGCGCGGCGAGAATAATTCGTAGACCTCTTTGCTGGCTCCCTCTTAGGTTGCGGAATTTTCACGAATGCAGATCGGCAATTTGAAATTGGCAATTCGCAACTTGAAATCATAATGCGAATTGTCATTTGTCGAGAAGTCGCTAGAGAGAAAAGCGCTGATGCCGACTAAATCGACCGAAGAGCGCAAGCTCGCCGCAATCATGTTTACTGACATGGCGGGCTACACTGCGCTCGCCCAAAGCGACGACAAATTGGCTCTAGAGCTGCTGGAGGAACACCGGCGCTTGTTGCGCGAAATTTTCCCGCGCTTTCACGGTACAGAAATCAAGACCATCGGCGACGCCTTCCTAGTCGAATTCGGCAGCGCATTGGAAGCGGCCCAGTGCGCCATTGAAATCCAACGCGCGCTGGCCAAGCGAAACACTGATGTCCCAGCCGACCGGCACATCGCGGTCAAGATTGGCATTCACATCGGCGACGTGGTGCATCGGGACGGCGATGTCTATGGCGATGGCGTAAACATTGCCTCGCGCATCGAACAATTGGCCGGCGCGGGCGGGATTTGCGTTTCCATGGACGTAGAGCGCCAAATTCGCAACGCTCTCGAGGCGCGATTCGAAAAATTCGGTACTGCGGATTTGAAGAACGTTAAGCTGCCGATGGAGCTGTTTCGGATCGTCTTGCCATGGGAATCGGGCGGAAAACCTCGCAGCGAATCCCGCGCTCCGGCAAAAACGCGCCTACCTTGGAGGCTTGCGGGAGCTGCCGCCCTGGGCCTGCTCGTACTGTTTGCCGTTTTTTGGTTCACGCAGCACTTTAGTTGGGAACGACAGAGCGTACCAACACAATTGTCCAATGCGACGCCAGCTGCGGCAAAGGCACCTGAGCAAAAATCTGTCGCGGTCCTGCCATTCGTGAACCTGAGCGACGACAAGGGTAGCGAGTATTTCTCCGATGGTATCAGCGAGGAACTCTTAACTGTGCTCCAAAAAATTCCGGGAATGCATGTGGCCGCGCGGACCTCCGCGTTTTCGTTCAAAGGCAAGAACGCGACTGCGCAGGAGATCGGAGAAAAACTTGACGTCGCGCACCTGGTCGAGGGAAGCGTGCGCAAATCCGGCGACACGGTCCGGATCGCAGCTCGGCTCACCCGCGCCGACACTGGCGAAGAACTCTGGTCGGAAAATTATACGCGTGACTTGAAGGACGTTTTCGCAGTCCAAAGCGAACTCGCGCAAACGATCGTCGAACAATTGCGCAGTCGATTTGCCGGAGCGGATGTGGGTTCGACCGCGAAAGACGAAATTCAGGCCGAAGTGAAGGCGGCGGAAAAAGGCGGTACGAAAAATGTTGAAGCGCATGAATTGTATCTTCAGGGCCGTTTTTTTGAGAATCGTCACTCTGAAAAGAATACGCGCGAAGCTCTGGCTGCTTACCAACAAGCCGTCACTCTCGATCCCGGCTTCGCGCGCGCATGGGCAGGAGTCGCTCGGACGAATGTCTGGATTGCCGGCTTCTCCACCGAGGGAGGGCAAAAAGATTTTGACGCACATCTGACAGCTGCGCGCGACGCAGTATCGCGAGCCCTGGCTATTGAATCTGATTTGCCCGATGCATTGTACGCTCGCGCATGGATGGAAACCAATTTCGATTTTAACTGGAGTGCCGCGGCTCAAACGGTCAGCAAGGCTCTGGCACTGGCCCCATCTGACCCGAACATGTTAATTGCCGCAGCGAACCTTGAGACGGCTCGGGGAAATACGGACCGAGAAATCGAACTTTATCGCAAAGCAGTCAATCTTGATCCGGTCAATGGGGCAGCCCGCTCATTTCTGGCGTTTGCTTTCGCGACGACGCGACAATTCGAGGACGCGCGCGCCGAATACGCGCGCGTAGTGGAGCTCAATCCATCGGCGCCGTGGGCGCATGCCGGTCTCGGTTTAGCCCATCTGTTACAGAACAAGTTTGAGGAAGCCGCAACCGAGGCTCAAGCTGACGCGGGCGAATGGGCCCGACTGCTCGTGGTAAGCTGCGCGCGTTGGGGACAAAAACGTGTCCAGGAATCCGATGCCGCGCTTAATGAGTTAATCAAAAATGAGGCCGAGTTAGCTGCGTATCAAATTGCCGAAGCGTACGCATATCGCGGTGACAAGGATAAGGCTTTCGAATGGTTGGAACGCGCGCGTCGCCAACGCGACCCAGGTCTTGGCGATTTGCGCAAGGATCCACTGCTCGAAAATCTCCATCCCGACCCACGCTGGAACGCATTTCTCCACACCATGGGCCTGACCGACGAACAATTGAAAACGACCACGCTCAAGTATTCCGCTATCCGCATGCACTCGCCGCGTTTCAGATTTTCAATGTTTCAGCGTGTCAGCGTCTCTTGAGAGAATGCTATGTCTGTAGGAAGCTTGAGGAGTGGTGGAACGCGCTGCCTTGGTACCGCAGAGCGTACTCTTGGCTGTGGCACTCGATCAACCACCTTGCCTGTCTCGCAAAAGGTTGTGGTGGATGATTCATTGGACCTCGCTGTTCGTTTGATAACGACTTATTTTCCGAAAACGCAAGTAGGCGAATGCTTGGTTTGATCTACACCGCAGCGTCGTGCTGCGGTAGAGTCACACACACATTCTCTCTCTCACATTCACTGGTTGCGAGTCTACCGGCCGCGGAAATATGATCAACTTGGCCGAATGGCAGAGGAGTGCTGCACGAAGAAACGATGAGCGCGCTGACCGCGAAAAGTAAAACACGAGCGAAAGGGCGCATTGGTCTAACGAGAATGAGATAAGCCACAGCAGGGTGTCGTGGCAAACACGCTGGAGTCGTATCGCCAAGGGGCCGTTGGATTCATCGATTGGTTAAGGTTTCATATCCGAAAGATAAGGATATAGCCTAACGAAAGATAGCCTCGACGGGCCGGCGATGGTCCTTAAAGAACGGGGCGAGGCCCTGCCGTCGCGTGCTGGTGTTGCTTTTCTATTTCGGAGCGTCGTCGGCTTCGTCAAATGCCACGCACTGCAGCTAAGGCGCGACCGGTATCCAACCCCCAGGAACAGTCGGACCAGAGGTGGAGCCGGTATGAACGTTGTCGCGCATGTACCAAACCACCGTGCCACCTGTGTTTGCATTGTACAGCAGGTAGTCCGGGTAGCCATCTAAATTGAAATCGGCTACGCCAGCAACGCTCCATCCTCCAGGCAGCGTCGGCCCATAAGTGCTGCTGGTAAGGATATTGTTATTCACGTAATAGATCACCGTCTGGCCCGTGGCAGGGTTAAACAACAGGTAATCTGGATGACTGTCGCGATTGAAATCTCCAACCGCAGCTATTTGCCAGCCACCAGGAATAATTGGGCCGGAGGCGGAACCGATATGCACGTTGTTGCGCATGTACCAAATCACCGTGCCACCTGTGTTTGCATTGTACAGCAGATAATCCGGGTAGCCGTCCGAGTTGAAATCGGCGGCGGCTACTACGCTCCAGCCCCCAGGCAACGTCGGCCCATAAGTGCTGCTGGTAAGGATATTGTTGTTCATGTACCAGATCACCGTCTGGCGCGTAGCAGGGTTAAACAACAGGTAGTCTGGATGATGATCGCGATTGAAATCTTCAACCGCCGCAACTTGCCAGCC
>DATARG010000250.1:0-4348 GCA_036264275.1 Candidatus Udaeobacter sp.
GCCCGGCGTATGCGTATCAAATTTCTCCGGTGGGTCATCCGTGGCGGAGATATGCACCTTCGTTTGCAGCGGCGCTTTTTGAACGCCAGTCGCGCGAGGTTGGCGGTCAGAGATCGATACAGGTTCGCCAGGCAGTACGAACGGAATTAATTCTGCCTCTCCGATGCGCTGCCGCTTGTGCGGAAAGTATCGCTTGTTGCCGACTACGCTGTTTTGAATCTCAAATTCTGCCGGCGTCGCGCTCGCATAAATGGTCTGGTCCGTTAACTTCATGAATTCATCGAAATTAAGCGGCCGATTGTCGAGCGCGCTCGGTAAACGAAACCCGTAATTTACGAGAACAGTTTTGCGCGATCGATCGCCTTCGTACATCCCGCCGATTTGCGGGATCGTGGCGTGCGATTCGTCGATAACGGTAAGAAAATCGTCCGGAAAAAAATCAATGATCGTATAAGGCCTCGATCCGGGGGCGCGCCCAGACAGATGACGTGAATAGTTTTCAATGCCGCTGCAAAAACCCATTTCCTGTAACATCTCCAAATCGTATTCGGTGCGCATTCGCAACCGTTGCGCCTCCAGAAGTTTGTTTTGCGATTCAAGTTCAATGATCCGTTGCTCAAGCTCTTCGCGGATGGTGCGTAGCGCACGATTCAGCTTGTCTGCCGGGGTTACGAACTGTTTAGCTGGAAAAAATGTAATCACGTTCAGCGATTCGTGCGTATGACCCGTCAGTGGATCAAATCGCCGGATCGCATCAATCTCATCCCCGAAAAACTCGAGGCGGATGCCTTCTTCATCGGCGGTCGCAGGATAAACCTCAACGACGTCTCCGCGTACACGGAACCTTCCGCGCGCAAAATTCACGTCGTTCCGCTCGTACAGCATATCGATTAAACGACCGAGCACCGCTTCGCGACTGATATGCTGTCCGTGTTTCACAGTGAGTAACATCTGTTCGTAATCTTCGGGCGACGTAACTCCGTAGATGCAAGACACGCTTGCCACAACGATGACGTCACGTCGCGAAAGCAGCGCGCTCGCGGTCGACAGGCGCAGGCGCTCAATCTCTTCGTTAATGGACGAATCCTTCTCGATGTAGGTGTCGGACCGCGGGATGTACGCTTCTGGCTGGAAGTAATCGAAATAGCTGACGAAATATTCGACGGCGTTACGTGGGAAGAACTGTTTGAACTCGGAGTAAAGTTGGGCGGCCAGCGTTTTGTTGTGCGAAATCACCAGCGTCGGTCTATCCAGTTTTTGGATGACATTAGCGATAGTAAACGTCTTGCCTGAACCGGTTACTCCGAGCAGCGTCTGATGGCGGTTTCCCGCCTCGACAGACTTCAATAGCTTAGCGATGGCCTGTCTCTGATCGCCGCGAGGTTTGAAGTTGGATTCAAGCTGAAACGGCATCCGATAATTTTAGCACAACATCGACAACCGCGTGGGGGCTGACTTTGACGCTTTCCGGAAATAGAATTTCAGAAATCGCAAACATCGGGGAAGATTGCGTCACTCTATGCCCTCAGAATCTGGAACGTCAGTCCGCTTACAGATTGGCCACGTTCTATTTATGGATTTGGTCGGTTATTCGAAGCTGCTTCTCGACGAGCAGCGTCAATACCATGAGCAGCTTACTGAAATTGTCCGCAGCACCGAGCAAGTTCGCCACGCCAAAGGAGCAGGGAAGCTGATCCAACTTCCCGTTGGCGATGGGATGGCGCTTGTTTTTTTCGATAGTCCAGAAGCACCTGTGCGTTGCGCGATCGAGATCAGCAAGAAGTTGAAAGACTATCCCCAGCTGAAGCTGCGAATGGGTATTCACAGCGGGCCAATCAATGAAGTTCGCGACGTAAACGATTCAGCAAACGTTGCTGGAGCCGGGATCAACCTTGCGCAACGGGTCATGGACTGCGGGGACGACAAACACATTCTATTGTCCAAGAGGGTTGCCGAAGATTTGGGCCATTCGCGAGAGTGGGGTCCGTATTTGCATGACTTGGGGGAATGCTCCGTAAAGCACGGCGTTCCGATCTCCCTCGTGAATTTCTACGGGGACAGCATTGGAAATCCTGAATTGCCAAAAATGGTTGGGCAATCGCAGTCGGAACGAACTGCTAAAGCTGCGGCGAATCGTGCTCCGATGAGGTTTCGAACAGTATATTTGGCAATCGTGGCTGCGATCCTGGTGCTTGCTGTCGTTGCGGTGGGTATCTGGCTGTATTCCCGGCAGAAATCGGTAGCTACGGTTCCTGAGGAGAAGAGCATTGCGGTGTTGCCGTTCGAGAATTTCAGTCCGGAAAGAGACAACGCATTTTTTGCGCAGGGTATTCAGGACGAAATCATCACCGCGCTGTCGAGGATCAGCGGGCTTCGCGTAATTTCTCGTACTTCCACCGCGCGCTACAGCAGTGCGCCTGAAAATCTGACTGTGATCGCGCGCCAGTTGCGCGTGAGCCATGTACTCGAAGGCAGTGTCCAGAAGGCCGGCGATCGCGTGCACATCAACGTACAGTTGATCCGGGCTAACGACGATGCGCATCTCTGGGCGCAAAGTTACGACCGCGAGTTGACCGACATCTTCGGCGTAGAAGCTGAGGTTGCAAAAATGATCGCTGACTCTTTGCAGGCGACGCTTTCGACAAAGGAAAAAACCAGTGTTGAAACGAAACCAACAACAAACGCCGATGCGTACGTTTTTTATCTGCGCGCGAATCAGATCTCTCGCAATCCCGATACGTTGCTCCAGGATTACAAGACGGCTGAGCAGCTTTACATGCAGGCAATCGAACTCGACCCGAATTTCGCACTCGCTCACGCGCGGCTCGCGTCTGTTTGTGCTGAAGTTTTCCGTTACTATGAACCGACCGAAGGTTGGAGAACGAAAGCCCACTCCGAAGCCGAAGCCGCGCTTCGGCTGCAACCGAATCTCGCGGAAGGTCACTTCGCACTTGGCCAGTGTCTTTACTGGATGGACCAGGATTACGACAGGGCTCTGGAGCAATTCGAGATCGCATCTCGTTTATCGCCGAGCAATGCAGATACGCGCCGGCTCATCGCGGCGATTGAGCGCCGGCAGGGCAAATGGCAGGCTGCGCTCGAGGCCTACGAACGGGTTGCGAAGCTCGATCCCCAAAACCCGAGCGCTGCTCGTGAACTTTTCTATACGAACTCGTCAATGCGGCGATGGCCGGAAGCGGCGCATTGGGTCGAGCAAATGCGCGCCCTGGCTCCCAATTCGCTCGTGGCGAAAATCCAAAGCGGTTATGTCAATTTTCAATGGAAAGGAGACACTCGTCCGCTGAAGTCAATGCTGGATGAGATTCCAGTCGGGGTTGATCCAGATGGTAGTGTCACCGCAGCGCGATGGGATGTGGCAATGTTGCAACGCGATTATTCGGCGGCCAAAAAGATTCTGGAAACATCGTCGGCGAGCGAAACTTCTTATAGCCTCGCTGGACTGACCCCGAAAATTTTCTTGGAAGGTTGCACGTATCTTGCGCAGGGAGATAATGCGAGTGCTCAAAAGGCGTTCGAAGAAGCAAGACCAGCTTTTGAAGCAGCGGTGAAAGAAGCGCCGGAAAGTGCCGAACGTCACGCGAGCCTCGGCTGGCTCTACGCGTTGATGGGCCGGAAGAGCGATGCCATAGCAGAAGGACAACGTGCAGTTAGGCTCAAACCGGAATCGAAAGATGCGGTCGACGGTTCACTCTTGAGCGGGTATCTGGCGCTGATCTACGCTCGGGTCGGCGAAAAGGATTTGGCTATTCCGTTGATCGAACGTCTTCTCAAAACATCCGGTGCTGTCGATAGCGCTAACTACGCCATCACAGTCAATGACCTGAAGTATCGTTGGGAGTGGGATCCGCTTCGGGACGATCCGCGATTTAAACAATTGATCGCAGAAACCAGCCCCTGACGCTGAGAAACTCGCGCGCTTGTCGCGATTAAAAATTTGAATTCAGGTTAGTACGGCGGACCGACTCAAAATGAACGCGAACACGTTTCTTGCCGAACTAAAGCGAAGAAAAGTGTACAGCGTCGCAATCGGGTATGTTGTAGGCGGCTGGGCGCTCGCTCAAGGCATCGCGCAAGTCCTTCCGGTATTCGATGCTCCAATTTGGGTGGTTCGACTCTTGGTCGTACTGATCGTGCTCGGGTTTCCGGTGGCGCTTACGCTTTCGTGGTTCTTCGACTTCACTCGATATGGAATCGTGCGCACTCCAGATCGGGCACCGCAAACCAGGATCGATGCCGTCGATCCGTCTTTTTCACAAGAGAAGTCGATCGCAGTGTTACCATTTAAGGATCTGAGCGCGGCTCCGGAGCGCGATTATCTTGGTGAAGG
>DATARG010000257.1:0-4482 GCA_036264275.1 Candidatus Udaeobacter sp.
TCAAAGGTTACAAGCGCTTAACCTTTTGATCGTGGCGTGCAACGCGCCTCTGGATCATGCATGCTAATGCTCACTCCACCCCGTTCTTTCAGCTTCCGCTCACGCACGATGATTCCAGATTTTCCAAAACGGCCCGCCCAACTGATGGCACAATTGCTCTGCTTGCTCGCCTTGGTTCTCGTTGCACCAAAAGGGTTTGCTCAAGGAGGCGGAGAACTGATCTGGAGCGTTAACCTCGCTTATACGCCTGCTACTGCTGCACCAAAGGTGGCACTTGTCCGGGACGAATCACGATCAATGGCACGGGTTTCACTCCCGGTGGCTCAGTGCAGATCTGGAGCGGCCGGAATCCAGGAAGCACCATCGTTAATAATGGATCCTGCGCCGGCACAACGGTGGATATCGCTAGAGCGCGAGTTTTTGGCACGCGCACTGCCGATGCGAATGGCAACTTGAGCGTGCGCCTTAACGTCAATGAGGCAAGTTGCGGCCGGTTATTTCAACTTCTTGATCTGACAAGTTGCGCGACAAGTAACGTCACGAGCACGCCCTAAGCTCGGTTCTGTGCTTGCACCACGAATCGCTGCGACCACTGCGTCGCTTTGCGAATCATTTGTTAGAGGCAGAAGCGCGAGAGAATCGACGCTGGCTGCCCTGTCACAACAAGTTGCCGGCACGGCCGGCGCCTTGATGATGTCTGATGTGAATAGACGCGATTGAATCGCGTGCGACGATACGTGATAGATGCTCTGGCAGGGGAGACGAGAAAGCGAAAACGTTGAAGACGAGCGCGGTTCCGGCGGAGGAGGCGGACGGATCGTTTTGGGCGGAGGAATTGGCACGGTAATTCTCGTCGTCCTTTATCTGGTGCTTGGCGGCGATCCTCAGGCGCTGTTCAATTCGCAGCAAGCCCAACTACCACAAACTGCGCAGTACGACAGTCAAGCCAGTCCGCGCGATGAGGCGTCGAAATTCGTTTCGGTCGTTCTAGCAGATACCGAGGACGCGTGGCACGAGATCTTTCGTCAGATGGGCCGCGAGTACCAGGATCCGAAGCTTGTGCTATTCACGGACCAGACCCGGTCCGGCTGCGGCTTCGCCAGCGGCGCCACCGGTCCGTTCTATTGTCCGCAAGATCGACGCGTTTACATCGATCTCGGTTTTTTCCGTGAACTACAGCAACGCCTCGGCGCCGGCGGTGATTTCGCCGAGGCCTACGTCATTGCGCATGAAGTTGGACATCACGTGCAGAACTTGCTCGGCATTAGTGATCGTGTGCAGGCCGCGCGCTCTCGGGTGAGTCAATCTGAATACAATCAGCTTTCTGTTCGGCTCGAATTGCAGGCAGATTTTCTGGCCGGTGTTTGGGCGCGTTACGCTGACCGGGTTAAGCACGTTGTAGAAGCCGGCGATATCGAAGAAGCGATGCGAGCAGCCAGCGCGGTTGGCGACGACAGACTCCAATACAGATCGCGCGGTTACGTCGTGCCCGATTCATTTACGCACGGCACGTCCGAGCAACGCGCGCGCTGGTTTCGCCGCGGTTACGAGACGGGCGATCTCAACCAGGGCGACACATTTAACGCGCCTGAATTGTAACATGGAATCAGGCCGTAGAGGCACGCTCACCAACGGCGAATGGAGCCGCAGGGATGCGAGTGACATAGATGGGTCAATCCGAGAGGTCGACTAGTTAGTCAATTCGTTCTATGGCGGACGTGTCGCGTGCCCGCCGCGGCGGGTAAACTGAAGAATGCGGCCGGCCCGGCTGCCGCTACAGGTCATGAACCCCGCGATGAACTGACGCGTAGCACCCAAATTATCCGATCCACGTCAGCGTTGCAGAAAAATCTGCATGTTCTGAAAATCAAAGGTGACCGCGTAAGGCTTAAAAAAATCGTGACCGACCATGCCGGCGAGATGGAAGCCGAACATGTTTTCCCATGGGAACGGGCCGTCATAAAGTCCCCGGACGTTCTCTTCCCTTATGTCTCCGAAAGAAAGTTGATGCACAGTGTAGGGCACGATTTTCAGCGTCCCGCCACCGCCGGCGCCTTTAGTAGCTTTGCTCTCGTCCAGCTTGATCCCAGCTTCTTTTATCACCGACTCCGCCAGTTTAACACCAGCGCCCATTAAGCCTGTATCAACAAAGAGCAGCGTAGGCGGAAGCGTCTCGACGCGACCCCAGCCGACCATGAAGTGATCGCTCGCAATCCAGATAGGAATTGCGACTCTTTTCCCTGGCGATTTTTTAAACTCATCCAGGCTCCTGGCATCCTTACGCCGGAGCACAAGCTCGCCGTGCGGATAATCCAGTGTCGTCAAAAAATGATAAAACAACGTGGTCCCGATAATTCCGTCGATTTGTTTTACGCCAAATCCTTCCGAGAGTTGGCGCAGGGGAAGCATCGCTGCCGGCACATTCTTGATGGTGCAATCGCCGAGAGTCAGTGAATCAATCCGCCCAAGCTTGACCTCAGCGTGCTGCCCACCGGAAAAGGTGCCTTGCACGGCGCCAAACTCCGGCGCGCCAAGCTCTTTGGCGAACTCGGTGTCCAGCGCGATCTCCGAACCCCCTGTATCGATGAAGAAGGTGACTCCCCTGCCGCCGTTTATGCGCACGTTAAGCAGAGGCAATGGATCGGTCTTTAAGAGCTTCACATGAGTACTTGCTCCGTTACCTTGCAATTGATAGGGCGTCTGGCCCTTGAAACTCTCGAACATCGCAACGTTCAGTGTCGGATACTGCTCCCTAACAAGCTTGTTGCTGCTGACGTCGACGCCGTTCAGCGCGGCCGCCGCCTTTTGGAAATCGTCACGACGATAAAACGCCTCGGCCAGCATCACCTTTGGATCGGCTTCATCCGCCTTTAACGCGATGGCATGTTCGAACCATTTCTGCGCGTCATCGAGCCGGTTGGAAAGTAATGCGATGCGACCAAGCTGGAGAGTTGCTGAATAATCTTTCGGATTTTGAGCAACGAGTCGCGAGTAACCTTTGCCGGCCTCGGCGAACTTGCCTGCCTGAAAGAGTTGATTGGCCGCATCAATTCCTGATTCCTTGGACTGCGTCATCGCTTCAGCTGTAGCCGCTGTCGCTGACTGCGGCCAAATAGCGCCAGCCACGATAACGATCGCCGCACCGGTGAGAGCGATGTACGCAGTTGTAAACTTCATTTTAGATTTACTGGTCAGTTTTATCGCGCGCAAAGTAACATTGACATGCGGTCTGTCGTTCATGATTCAGCGCACGCCTAGTGTGGTGATGTTACATGTCCACCATGTTGTAGCGGCAGTCCGTAATCGCGGATTCTTTCCTGTAGTGACGCGTGTGTCCCGTGCGGTGAGTTGCAGCCGATACAGCTGCCGCTACAGATGCAATGATGTCGGAAACCAAGATTCTGTCGGCAAGCCAACGCATCCGTGGTGTGCTCGCGCCGGTCGTGACGCCGTTCAAAGCTGATTTGTCGGCTGACCGGGAACGGTTCATCAGGCATTGCCGATGGTTGCTTTCGCAGAGCTGCGGCCTTGCCCCGTTCGGGACGACGAGCGAGGCAAACTCGCTCTCGAAAGAGGAGCGCATCTCCTTACTCGATGCGCTGCTCGCCGCCGGGACTGATCCGTCGCGGATGATGCCGGGCACCGGTTGCTGTTCGATCACTGAGACGGTTGAGCTCACGGCGCATGCAGTTAAACACCGTTGCGGCGGTGTGCTGATGTTGCCGCCGTTTTACTACAAGAACCTCAGCGAAGAAGGTCTTTACCGTTACTTCAGTGACGTGGTGCAACGCGTCGGCGACGCGCGTCTGCGAATTTATCTCTATCATATTCCGCCGATCGCGATTGTCGGGATCACACCAAGATTAGTTGAGCGTCTCTTACAAGCTTATCCGAACACGATCGCCGGCATGAAAGACAGCTCGGGTGATTGGAATAACACGAAAACTTTTCTCGACGCTTTCACCGGAGGAAACTGCCAGTCCGGTTCGGACTTCGAGGTGTTTGTCGGCAGCGAGACGTTTCTTCTGGCAAATATGCGCAATGGCGGCGCGGGCACAATTTCCGCAACGGCCAACGTGAATCCCGCAGCGATTTACGAGGTGTATGCTGCTTGCGTCGGGGAATCGAAATTCGAGAATCGAGAATCGAAGTTGGAACAGCAGCAAGCGAGGTTAAATGTCGTTCGCGAAATTTTCAGTAGCAGGAAATTTCCGTCGATGATTGCGGCTGTGAAACAGGCGATCGCGATTTACGCGAACGATCCGGAATGGGCAAGGGTTCAGCCACCGCTGGTCGAGCTCACGACTGTGCAGGTGAAATTGCTCGCAGAACAACTAAGAACGATCGGCTTCACGATAAACGGAATGGAGCGCGCGGGGCGCGCGACACAGAAGGTAAAGTGACGAGGGTAGCGGCGAGAAGGGGCCCGCGTGGCGCGAGCGACATAGATCGGCAAACCGAGAGGTCGCTATGTGCGGGAGC
>DATARG010000041.1:0-6837 GCA_036264275.1 Candidatus Udaeobacter sp.
CAAGAACTCAAGGAAAGAACTGAAGAAGTTTCCCACGACTAGCGCGAATATTTTGGTCAAAGCCGGTGAAGAAAATGCCGGCGTGGTCGACATTGGTGACGGCTGGGCGGTCGCGTTCAAAATCGAGAGCCATAATCACCCTAGCGCGATCGAACCTTTTCAAGGCGCAGCTACGGGTGTTGGCGGAATCATTCGAGACATTTTTACGATGGGCGCACGTCCGGAGTTTTGCCTGAATTCATTGCGATTTGGCTCGATCAGTGAACGCTGTAGAAGCGGCCGTGTCGGCGGCGCAGGCGACGCGCCCGCCACCAAAGAAGATCGAGAAAAACAGATCGGCACTAACAGACGGCTCTTCATGGGTGTCGTCTCGGGTATCGCGCATTACGGCAATTGCGTTGGCATTCCCACAATTGGTGGCGAAATTTATTTCGATGAAAGTTTTGATGGCAATCCGCTGGTAAACGTTTTTTGCCTCGGCGTATTGCGGCACGATCAACTCGCGCGCGGCACGGCAGAAGGTACAGGAAATCCAGTTTTCTACGTTGGCGCTGAAACAGGTCGCGATGGTCTCGCCGGCGCAGCATTTGCCTCCCGTGAACTAACCCAGCAGTCGCGGGAAGATCGTCCCGCGGTACAGGTTGGCGATCCTTTCAAGGAAAAGTTACTCCTCGAAGCGTGCCTCGAACTGATCGCTCGCGACGCCGTCGCCGGAATTCAAGACATGGGAGCTGCGGGCCTAACTTGTTCAACGTGTGAAACTGCAAGCCGCGGAGGCAGTGGTATTGAAATCGATCTGGCCAAGGTACCACGACGTGAGCCAGGAATGACGCCATATGAAATCATGCTCAGCGAATCGCAAGAACGGATGCTGATCATTGCAAAGCGCGGCCGGGAAGATGTCGTTCGAAAGGTATTCGAAAAGTGGGATGTGCCGTGCGCCGAGATCGGCCGTGTCACGAGCGATGGCATCATGCGCGTCCGAAACAACGGCACGATTGCAGCGGAAATTCCTGCGAAGGCCCTGGCGGATGAAGCGCCGCTCTACTCACGCGAAGCGAAGTCGCCTGCTGTAGCCGAGTCCCTGCGGAACGCGCGCGCGTCGCTCACAGAGCGAGCGCTACAACAAATCGACGTCCACGAATCTCTCCGACAGCTTCTTCGCGATCCGACGATTGCATCCAAAAATTGGGTGTATCGGCAATATGATCACACAGTTCGGACCGGAACCGTAGTGAAGCCCGGTTCCGATGCCGCAGTGTTTTTTGTTCGTTACGCAAACAAGATTCTCGCTGCGACGACCGATTGTAATTCACTATATTGTGTGCTTGATCCGCATGAGGGCGGCAAAATTGCCGTCGCTGAAGCGGCCCGCAATCTCACATGCTCAGGTGCGCAGCCGTTGGCCCTCACGGATTGCTTGAATTTTGGCAACCCATACAAACCGGAAAACTTCTGGCAATTACGTGAAGCTGTTGAAGGCGTAGCCGAAGCCTGTCGCGCATTCGGAACGCCTGTGACTGGCGGAAATGTTTCGCTGTACAATGAGAGTCCCCTCGGCGTCGTCGATCCAACCCCAACAATCGCGATGGTCGGACTGATTGACGATAAAAAGCATGTTACGACGCAATGGTTCAAAGACGAAGGTGACGTAATTATTCTCGTCGGCACTGTAGCCGTGTATGGCGATCGCGGCCGGAAAGAGGTTCACCAGACAAAGGATGCCGAGGGCACAGCCCTCGGCTACAGCCTTGGCGGCTCACGTTATCTGAAGGTCTGCCACGGATTGAAGATCGGTCCACCACCGCACGTCGATCTCGCGCATGAGATTCAGGTGCAAAACGCTGTTCGCGATTTGATCCGTGAAGGCCTCGTGCAGAGCGCGCACGATTGTTCAGAAGGCGGACTGGCCGTGACCCTCGCCGAATGCTGTTTCGATCCAGAGCGGTTATTCGGCGCCGAGATTGCATTGAACGCAGGCGACACTCCTGCCGCTACAGCGCTGTTTAACGAATCTCAGTCGCGAATCGTTATCTCAGTCGCACCCGAAAATCTCGACAACGCAATTGCAATGTTACGCGAACGTGACGTTCCGTTTGAACAACTGGGCAAAGTCGGCGGCGACGAACTGCAAATTCGGATCGGTGAACAAATCTTCCGGTGGCCGGTTGCCAAGATTTACGATGATTGGTGGAACGCGATCCGTCGCGCAGTTGAACACGACGAAAGCATTCCGAGCTTGTGAATGTGCAAAAGGCACGATTGAATCAACGCCAATCTGATGGATTATTTGGTGTGACCTGCCCCTCGAACAGACCGGACCCGGATCAGTTGCCCGACTCGGCAATTATGCCGCAGCACGAGTGCGGGCTTTTCGGCGTGTTCGGCCAACCGAACGCGGCTGTGCTGACGTATTATGGTCTATTTGCGTTGCAACATCGCGGACAGGAGAGCGCCGGAATCGTCACAAGCAACGGGCCCAAGACCAGCTTTCTCATGCACAAGGACATGGGTCTGGTGTCACAAGTTTTTGGCCAGGAAGAACTGGCCAGACTGAAGGGCACTCGCGCGATTGGACACACCCGCTACTCGACGACTGGTACCAGCACTATAAAAAACGCGCAGCCGTTCGTGGTCGATTGCATTCGCGGTCAGATGGCAATCGCGCACAATGGCAACCTGATTAACGCCGATTTGCTGCGCGACGAGCTGGAACGCAAAGGCTCAATTTTCCAAACAACGGCTGACAGCGAAATCATTTTGCACCTTCTTGCGCAGCCGATGGATAACGGAGGCAGCGCCCTTGCGCCTTTACGGCGGATTGAGGGCGCATTTTCGCTTCTCATCATGAGCGAACGCGAATTGATCGCTGTGCGCGATCCGTTCGGCTGGCGACCTCTTTCGCTCGGAAAACTGGAGAATGCTTATGTATTGGCGTCAGAGACATGCGCGTTCGATTTGATACACGCGGAGTTCATTCGCGACGTTGAGCCGGGTGAAGTGTTAATCATAGACGAGAGCGGAATGCGTTCGGAATTCCCGTTCGAGCCGCAGCAACCGGCTTTCTGCATGTTTGAGTACGTATATTTCGCCCGACCGGACAGTATGCTCGGTGGCGTGAATGTCGGTAAGGTCCGAACCGAAATGGGACGCGAACTGGCACGGCGATTTCCTGTCGAAGCGGACATCGTTGTGCCCGTGCCAGACTCTGGGAACTACGCAGCACTCGGATTCGCAGAGGCACTCAATATTCCCTTCGCGCACGCGTTTGTCCGGAACCACTACATTGGCCGCACATTTTTGCAGCCGAGCCAACTCATTCGTGATTTTGATGTGCGCGTAAAATTGAATTTGATCAAGGAAATGGTCGCTGGAAAACGCGTGGTCGTTGTGGACGATTCAATCGTCCGCGGCACTACCGCACGTGCGCGTGTGGTAAACCTGCGTGAAGCCGGTGCAAAAGAAGTGCACATGCGTGTCAGTTGTCCGCCGCATCGGTTCGCCTGCCATTACGGCATCGATTTCCCGGATCCTGAAAAATTGATCGCGAACCAGATGTCGATGGAAGACATTTGCAAATATCTCGGTGTGGACAGTCTGGGTTATCTCGACGTAGACGGCATGGTTCGAGCGACGGGAAAACCGTTGAACAGTTTTTGCCTGGCTTGTTTCAATGGCGATTATCCCCTGCCCGTTGACCCTGCACTCGACAAGTTCATTATGGAACGCCGCGAGCAACGGGCGAAAGCGTTAGCCGACCAGGAAGCGCAGCCCACGCTGTTCACCGATCTCAAATGATTGGCAGGCCAGGCGCTTCGCCTGCCGAAACGAATTGGCAACCGGAGCGGTTGGCCTACAAGCTATGATCGTGAAAAAAGCCTATGCGAGCGCGGGCGTGGACGTTGATCTGGCAAATAAGCTGAAGCGCGGCATTGCCGCGTTCGTTAGGCAAACGCATGGCGCGCAGGTGCTCGGGAAGATCGGCGGGTTCGGCGGATTATTTCACGCGGGTTTCCCCAGAATGCGCGAACCCGTGTTGGTCGCCAGTGTCGATGGCGTCGGCACCAAATTGAAAGTCGCCTTCGCGATGGACAAGCACGACACAGTGGGCGCGGATCTGGTGAACCACTGCGTCGACGACATTGCAGTTCTTGGCGCGCGCCCGCTTTTCTTCCTGGATTACATCGGTTGCGAAAGACTGGAGCCGCGGGTGTTTCGGCAATTACTTCGCGGCCTGTCTCGCGCCTGCCGCGCAGCTGGGTGCGCGCTTCTGGGAGGCGAAACTGCGCAGATGCCCGGAATGTATCGGAAGGGTGAATACGATCTCGCAGGCTGCATCGTTGGCGTTGTGGATCGAGCGAAAATTATTGATGGCAGCAAGATCAAACCCGGTGACGTCGTTCTCGGCCTGGTTTCAAATGGTTTGCATACCAATGGCTATTCGCTCGCGCGAAAGATTTTGTTCGAGAAAATGAGACTCAAACCAACTTCGCGTCTACCCGGCTCGGCGCTCACGGTCGGCGAGGAGTTGCTGCGCGTGCACAAAAACTACCAGCCAATCCTGGCAAAACTTACGGTTGGCATAATCAAAGGGCTCGCTCATATCACCGGTGGTGGTCTCATCGATAATCTGCCTCGAATTCTGCCGTCTAATTGTAACGCGGTAATCGAGACGAAAAGCTGGCGCGTTCCGAGCATCTTCCAAATCCTGCAGAAAAACGGAAAGATCGACCCTCAGGAGATGTATCAAGTGTTCAATATGGGCATCGGAATGGTGGCGATCGTTGGGGAACGAAATGCAAACCGGGCGATTTCGGTGTTGCGAGCCAAAAGAATCGGTCGCATCGACCACGGCACCGGACAGGTGAATTTAAAATTCGGGTAGAGTCCTTGCGCTCCGAGGGGCGGACGCCGCAGCGCGGCATCCTACCATAATTATCCAGGCAGCTGCGGCGACGCCGGGTCAGTCGCGTTCACCGCAACTTCAAATTCCGGCTCTGCTGCTGGCGCGACCGGTTTTCCTTTACGCGACACGCGCAGCAGACCAGCTCGAAACGCGGCAAGATCAACCAGTTCGGCTACGCGCGATTTCAATGCACGCGCTCGCGTTCCGAGAAAACCCACCGACGCCAGGTAAAAACCGATCGCCCACAGATCAAGGTGAGAAACGTTTACCTGGTGGTAAATCAACAAGCTGATCGCAATCAGATTGAAAATGACCATCGTGATAACCATGCGGTTGCGAAGGCGTACGCGGGTTAAGCATTTTCCCGCGCCGTGATATTCGGTCACGGTTTGAAGCGCGATGCTCCACCAGAAATTGCCATAAATTTGAATGTCCCAATCGTTCCAGCCGCTGTCGGTGGAATAGCGCCAACCTTCTTCGTCGAGCAACCGAAACATTTCGCCCAAAAAATAGTGGCGGTCCCTCCCCTGCTCGCTCCAAAATACGCGGCGACTGAGGCTGCCTCGTGAGCGCGCGCTTTCGGGTAAGTGTTCGTGCTTCCGAATGACATTTGCCGGTGTGCGTTTGAAGCGCAGCCAGGTGAAATACCTGGAGAAGCCGCGCACAAGCGGTTGCACAAATGCAAGGATCATCACCAGCAGGCGCGCGTGCACCGTATCGAATTTTGGCTCGATCCGCGCCCGAACCATGTACGAAAGGGCCACACAAAAGGTGCCGCCTAACATCAGGTACGGAACAATGCGCAGGCCAGACAGAAAAATTCCCAGGCCAAAAAGAAAGATCATAAGCGCAAACCATTCGATGCTGCTGAGGTATGCGGCGACCTCCGATTGCGGGACGGGATAGATCGATTGGAAAAATCCTTCACCGAAAATTCCATGATAAATAACGGGGCGATTAATAAACCAACTGAACCGCGTGGCGCCGTAGATTTGACCGCGCCATTTCGCTGTGCCGGTGGGACCGAAGAAGATCAAATGTTTGAAGCGCAGCAAAGATTCCGCTTCGCCGTAGCCATCTTGCTGCTTCAGAAATGCTCGAAGCGTGAACCGCCGGTAATGCCAGACGATTGCGGTTGGACTGAAAGAAATTACCCACCCAGCCTGCTGAATTCGCCAGCAGAAATCCACGTCGTCGCCGGCCTTCCGATATTCGGGATCGAATCCGCCGACGCCTTCAAAGGCCCAACGGTAAAATGCCATGTTACAACCGGGAATGTGCTCTGCGACCGTGTCCGTAAGCAGAACATGGTTTGGACCGCCTGGCGCCGCAGCAACGCAGGCCTGAATCCAATTTTGTGCTGGCGGCGTGATGTTTGGTCCGCCGACTCCGGCGTAATCGCCGCTAACAAGCGTGCCAACCAGGTAATACAGCCAATCGGCGTCTGCCATGCAGTCGGAATCGGTGTAGGCCAACACTTCGCCCTTGGCAGCAGCCGCGCCGGTGTTGCGGGCGTGACTTAATCCATGGTTGCTCTGGTGAATGTAGCGCACCCATGGGAACTGCGCGGCTACATAAGCAGTGTCATCGGTCGAACCATCGTCGACGAGAATGACTTCATAAGATGGATAATTTAGTTTGCCTAACGAATCTAGACAGACAGCCAGGGTTCGTCCTCCGTTGTACGAGCAAACGATCACGGATACGGATGGCGTCTTGGGCAACGGAAGATGCGGTGAAGTGGAATTGTTTTCACCAAGCTTTTCCTGAATCGTGTAGAATGCCTTCTTCGGCGTGCGCTCGCGCGTGACAATGCCGAACGCCCAGTCGGTAACTTCCTGACCGCCCGTAAACCACTCGTCCGTCCAGGTAAAAAGAATCGTTCCGGCCAAACCACATTTCACCACGCTGTCGATATGCCAGCCGAGCAT
>DATARG010000045.1:0-8070 GCA_036264275.1 Candidatus Udaeobacter sp.
GATCGGCGCGTCCGAGTGCGCGCCGCCATTAAGGATGTTCATCATCGGCACGGGAAGCACTCGCGCGTCGGGTCCGCCGAGGTATCGAAACAAAGACAAGTTTTCCGAGGCTGCGGCCGCACAAGCTGTGGCCAGAGAAACAGCCAGGGTCGCGTTGGCGCCGAGATTTTTTTTCGTCGGCGTACCGTCAAGTTCGATTAGCTTCTTATCGATGTTTGCCTGATCGTGCGCATCGAGTCCGTTGAGAATCGGCGCAATTTTCGAGTTAACGTTAGCAACCGCTTTTCTCACGCTTTTGCCGCCAAAGCGGCTTTTGTCGCCGTCGCGTAATTCCAATGCTTCATGTTCGCCTGTGCTCGCTCCGCTCGGAACAGCGGCTCGTCCACACGCGCCGCTCTCAACCCGCACATCTGCTTCGATCGTCGGATTTCCGCGTGAATCCAAAATTTCGCGGGCGTGTATGTGGGTAATGCTGGTACTCGCCATACGTTCTCCGCGGACTAGAACAGCTTTGGCTTGGCGAGGCAAATCGGTTTCGTCCGAACCGGCGTGGAGAGGCCGGAAGGAACCCGCTGGGGGCGTGATAGATTCCGATTGGCAATTTCGTTAAGGCGCGCATAATCTTCGCGATGATTCGTTTGGTTGCACTGTCCATGCTTGCCTTGGTTGCCGCTATTTCCACAGCAGTGGCCGAGGAAGGGCAACATCTGTCGTCTGATCAAATGGCAAAAGCTGTTAGAACTGATTCGATTACCGTCCCGACGCCGGGCGAGCTGTTCGCTGCCCTCGGAAAAGCGGGAAAAATAAACTGGTCAGCTCTATACCGGGCCCCAATTCCGGTGACCTACGCCAACCGGGGGCAGATCGCCCTCAACCTCGGCGGTTTGATAGCCGATGGGTTCATTGCAGTGGAAGCGAAGGACGGCCAGCAGGTGAAGAATATCGGCTCGGACATCATGAAGCTCGGGAAAGCGCTCGGAGTGAGCGAGCAACTACTCAGCCGTGGCAATAGCATCAATGAATTTGCCGAGGACAACCAATGGGACACGCTCCAGGAGGAATTGGAAGCGACGCAAAACGAGGTGAAATCCTCGATGCAATCGCACGCCGATCAGGATTTGGTTATCCTCGTTACTGTTGGCGGGTGGATTCGCGGAACTCAGGTGGTCACCGGTGCGATTATGAAGAATTACAACGAATCCGCCGCAAGGGTTCTGCGCGAACCAGCGCTGGTTCACTTCATGCAGTCGAAGCTGAATGCAATTTCGCCCGAATTGCGTCAGGAACCGCTGGTCAAAGACGTAAGCGAACAACTCACGGAAATTGAGAAACTCGTCTCTTTTCCAGAGGCGCCGTCTGCAGAAGACGTGAAAAAACTCAATGAGACGGTCGGCAAGCTGATGACAAAAATAGAGACCAAGGAGTCGCCCAAATGAAACGTTGCCTGCAATTTTTCTCCATAATTTTCGCGCTGACGGCGAGCGTTAGTCTGCGCGCAGACTCCGACGCTGAAGTGAGTGCGCGCAAAGATGCACTCGAGCTCGCGGGAGCATTTGGAAATGACGGTTTCAAGATTCGAGATGGCCATTCGTGTGGCGTGCTTAAGCCGCACGATCATGCCCTGATCGCAGTGAACCTTTATGCGGGGAATGAGTATTGGTTTTCTGTGGGCACGGCGGAACCGCTAAAAAAAGTCGCCGTCAGCGTTTACGACGAAACCGGAAACCAAATGAAGACTGAGAATTTCAGCAACGGGGACAAAGCGGCGGCCGGCTTCGCCCCGGGGACCAGCGGTCAGTATTTTGTGTCGGTCGATTCGGTCGAAGACCAGGAAGGTAGTTTCTGTCTCGTCTATTCCTATAAATAGACGATGTCCGGGTCTTCTCTTGGAGCAGGTGATGATCTCGCTTCAGGTGTTTTATGAAGGTCACGTCCAGGGCGTCGGGTTTCGTTTTACCGTGCGTCACATCGCCAAAGGCTTTGACGTGACGGGGTGGGTGAAAAACCTGCAGGACGGTCGCGTAGAACTTCAGGTTACAGGCGATGAGAACGAGGTACGCGCGTTTCTCGATCAGGTCGCCCAAAGCGAACTTCACTCATTCATTCGCGAAAAAACCGAGAAAAAGGTGAACGGACCGATCGCTGCCCGCGGCTTCGAGATTCGCCATGACTAATTCGTCACGCCGTAGGGACGAGGATGCGGCTCCGGCCGTCGCTGTTCACGGACTGACAAAAATTTTTCCTGTTCACTTCCATCCCACTCGCAGCGTTGTCGCAGTTAGGGATTTAAACCTCCGCATCGAGCCCGGCGAAGTGTACGGGTTGCTCGGGCCGAACGGCTCTGGCAAGAGTACCACGCTAAAGATTATTCTCGGTCTAGTCTCGCCGACACGCGGTTGCACCGAAATTTTTGGGCGAAATAGTCGCCTCGTCGAAAGCCGCGAAGCGGTTGGTTTTCTCCCGGAGAACCCATATTTCTACAAATTTCTCACCGGCGCGGAAACGCTGCATTTCTTTGGACGGCTTTGCGGAATGGCAGGCGCAGCGTTGAAGAACCGTGTAAACGAACTGCTCGATCTTGTTCGGCTCAATAAGGCGCGCGACCGCCGTTTAGGCACCTATTCGAAGGGCATGTTGCAACGCATCGGGCTGGCGCAAGCCTTGATTCATGATCCAAGACTCGTGGTCCTGGATGAACCGACGGCGGGTGTTGATCCGGCGGGCTCGCGCGAAATTCGCGATTTGATCATGGACCTCAAGCGCCGCGGTATCACCGTGCTGCTTTCGTCGCATTTATTGGCGCAAGCGCAGGAAATTTGCGATCGCATCGGGATTCTCGCTGATGGGGTGCTGGTTCGTGAAGGCCGTTTGCAGGATTTGATCGCGATCGAAAATCAAACCGAACTTGTGATTGCCGGGGCCTCCGATGATCTCGTGCACGAGATCGAATCGTTCATCAGCAAGTCGAACGCGAAATTGCTGGAGCGACGAAAATCGACCACTACGCTGGAAAGATTGTTCCTCGAATCGACCGGAGGGAATGACAAAGGCTCAACTCGGGAGTGACAAAATAAGAAAATAGAAATGACCGGCGGCGAAACCGCTTCAACGCTTCAGCCAATCAACGCTTCAATGACTCCGGAACGCCACCGCGCCTTTTCCATGCCGCGCATTCTCGCCATCACCAGCAATACGCTTACCGAGCTGACGCGTCTGAAAGTTTTTTATGTGCTGCTGGTGTTCGGCCTGATGTTGATTGGCAGCTCGATTTTCATGGCCCAGTTCTCGTTCCAGCAGGAATTCCAAATCCTGAAGGACGTCTCGTTAGGCGCCATCTCGATGTTCACCTCTTTGTTGGCGATCGTTGCGACGGCGCGAATGCTGCCGCAGGATGTCGAGGATCGCACTGTTTACACGATTCTCGCCAAACCGGTACCGCGTTTCGAATATGTGGTGGGGAAAATTGCAGGTGTCCTTGTATTGCTGGCGATCAGCACTTTGGTGATGGTCGCGGCGTTCCTGGCCGTGCTGTACCTGCGCGAGCAGGCAGCGTTGCAAATCACCGCGAAACAACTGGCTGGAGCGCCGCCGGACCAGCTCGCCGATGCTCTGCGCGCCGTTCGCGCCTCCGCGTTTAATTTCGATCTTCTTCCCGGAATTATCATTATCTTCCTCAAAGCGTGTCTGCTTACGGCGCTAACGCTGTTCGTTTCGACCTTCGCCACTTCAACGATCTTCACCATCGTTGTGATGGTTTTTATTTATTTCATCGGACACCTGGAAGCCACTGCGCGCGAATACTGGCTCAGCGCGCACGGCGGCGGTTTGGTCACACGTGTGTTTCTGGCGATTGTGGCGCTGTTCTTTCCGGATCTACAGGCTTTCAACCTGGTGGATGACATCGTCGCTGGCACCGCCATTTCGATGGCTGTGTTCGCCAAGACGGCGCTTCTCGGCGTTTTCTACACCGTGATTTACACATTGCTGGCGGTCTTTGTCTTTTACGGAAAAGAATTATGAAGCGACGCCTGATCGCGCTCGGGGTATTAATCGCGGTAGGCCTGCTCAAATTGCCGGTCGAACGCAATCTTGCGGCTCTTCATCGACAGGAACATTTCCGCGGCGTCGAATTCAATCTCGATCTTCGCCAGAAGCTCGGGCAACTCGGATTCATCGCCGCTCTCAGCGGATTTCGAGCCATTGTCGCCGATGCGCTTTTTATCCAGGCGCATGCGGCTTGGGAAAATACGCAGTGGGGCCGAATGCTGTGGTTGTTTCGACAAGTCACGACGCTCCAACCCCGGGTGCTCCTGTTTTGGGATACAGCCGCATGGCACATGGCGTGGAACGCAAGCGTAGCCGCGATGAATGATGTGAATCAGCCGCGCCAGGCGCTCCGAGTGAAAGCACAGCGCGAATATTTTGCGATCGGCAAAGATTTCCTCGAGCGCGGAATACAAAACAATCCGGATCGCCCGGAGCTGTACGAAGCGCTAGCACGGTTATACAAAGAAAAATACAAAGACCACGAGCGCGCCGCCGAATATTACGCCAAGGCAGCGACGCTGCCGGAAGCAGCGCCTTGGGACAGGCGTTTCTCGGCGTATGAACTTTCGTATTGTGAGGGGCGCGAGCGCGAGGCATATGAGCGCCTGCGCAGTCTCTACGACGAGGGCGAGAAGGAAAGGTTGCCGACTTTGATCAAGCGGCTGAAATTCCTCGAAGACAAACTGACAATCCCGCAGGACCAACGAATTCCTGATACATTGATCAAACACTAAAAGATTCCATCGTTGGATTTCCTAGGTCAGTAACCGCTGCAAAATTCATTTTTGCGCACCAAAACATTGGTGCGTCCGCGTTCTTCCGTTGTAACGTGGTGACTTTTCAGTGGTCTAACGGGGTCGCGATGCGGTTCGCCATTTTCAGTGACATTCATTCTAATCTTGAGGCGCTTGAAGCCGTCATGGCAGACGCGCGTCAACGCAGGTGCACGCACTTCGTTTGCCTGGGCGACATTGTCGGTTACAACGCTAATCCCGGTGAATGCATCCAGCTCGTCCGCGAACTGGATAGTCCCGTGGTGAAAGGGAACCACGACGAGCAAGCGACGTTTCCCGCTTCATCGGAACGTTTCAACGAGCTGGCCGAACGCGCGATTGAGTGGACGCGCGAACGTTTGACTGAGCAGGACCGGGAATGGCTGCGGAGTCTGCCGTTGCAGCGACGAGTTCACGATTTTACGATCGTGCACGCCACACTCGATACGCCCGGGCAATGGGGCTACGTATTCAATAACCTCGACGCCGTCGCGAGTTTTACGTATCAGCGGACGGCTGTTTGTTTCTTCGGCCACACGCATGTGCCGATGGTATTTGTGCGCGATGACGGCGTCCGGCGGCAGGCATCCGAGCATATTCGTATTGAGCCCGGCAAGAAATATTTTATTAACGCCGGCAGCGTCGGACAACCGCGTGATGGAAACTGGCGTGCCGGATATTGTATTTACGACGTCGAGAACAATCTGGTCGAACTATTGCGAATAAAATACGATCTCGCCACCGCACAGAAGAAAATCACGAAAGCCGGTCTCCCGCCGTTGTTATCCGAACGTCTGGCAATGGGACGCTGAGGAGAAACAAGCGCCAGGTAAGGCGCGCGCGCCACTCCGTGCGCGCCGCGACGCAACGATTAACAATGGTGTGTCCCGACACATCGGACCCGCTCTACCGTCCATTTTTCGCTCGGTCGCGGAGAATAAAATCCGCAACCGGCAAATCGTGCGGGTAAGTGATTTTGAAATTAAAATCGTCGTTGATAACGAGCGCGATCTTCTGGCCGAGTCGCTCGACTGCTGAGACTTCATCGGTCACTAAAATGTTTTCTGCGTGCACACGACGATAAGCATCCTCAATTAATGTCCGCTCGAAAATCTGTGGCGTTTGCATCGCGTAAAGCTGATGACGATCGACGGACCCGACGACCAAGAGATCGGCATCTACACGTTTTAGCGTATCGTTGACTGGCTGCGCCAAAGTGGCCGCCCCGTGAACACGGCATTGCGCGACCGTGAGTTCGATTTGCTCGCGAGTAATCAATGGGCGCGCCGCGTCGTGCACGGCGACATATTTCGCGTCGCGATCGATCCGATCCAAGCCAGCGCGAACGGAATCCTGCCGACGTTCGCCGCTCGGGACAATCGCCCGGATCTTTCTGAATCCCGCGCCGGAAGTGATTTTTTGGAGTTCATCATGCCGTTGTTCGCGCGTAACAACGATGATTTCGCTTACGGACTTTGCGCCCTCGAACGCGCGGATTGCATGAGCAATCACTGGTTCGTTAGCAATTGTGACGAACAATTTATCGAAACCCATTCGTTGGCTGCTGCCGCCGGCTACGATGATGGCACTGAGCATAACGTTGAAGGGTTGAAGCGTTGAGCGGCGGCGATTGTTTACACTTTAACGCTCCAACGCTTCAACGAATCACGAAAGCTGCTTTTGCACTTCCGCGCTAAGCGTTTTGCCATCGGCGCGACCGCCTGCCTTCGCTTGCAATGCTTTCATCACCGCACCCATTTGTCCTTTGGACGTAACGCCGAGTTCAGCAATCGTTTCGCGCACAATTTTCGCGAGTTCGTCCGGGCTCATTCCCTGTGGCAGATAAGCATTCAAAATCGCCAACTCTTCTTTTTCTTTGTCAGCTAATTCGGCGCGGCCGCCTTTTTCAAAACTTTCGATCGAATCCTGGCGTTGCTTCGCCTGTTTCCGAATGACCTGAACGGCTTCAGCGTCGCTGAGTTCAGCCTCCGCACCGGATTTTGCGATCGCCGCGTATTTTAAAGCCGATTTGAGCATGCGTAAGACACTCAGTTTAATTGCGTCTTTGGCGCGCATCGCCTCCTTCAGATCCGAGTCCACACGCTGTTGTAGTGTCATGTACAAATAATACCTAACTAGAAGTCCTTTGTCGATGCAGAGCAGCCGTGTCAAAAGCGACGCCGGGACTCGCGCGCACTCCCAAGGCACTTCGCGCAAAAGTCTTTAATCCATGTTCCGAAGGTTTTGGACCTGCGATGTCTCGTCGCATCGCTTTAGTCAGAACGGAACGTTACGAGACGAGTGCGTCGCCTTTGCCAACCGATTCGGCGTCGCCGATCGAGATGACAGTGATGGTCCGGTTCGTGCGTTTCAACAAACCTGCCAGGACATTGCCGGGGCCGAGCTCGATGAAAAAATCGCACCCAAGGTCGATAAGGCGCTGCACACAATCCGCCCATCGCACCGTGCCGGTGACTTGATCGCGAAGAGTCTCCCGGGTTTCCAGAGGCGTTTTTACTACTTCGCCGGTCACGTTGCTGATCACCGCAAAACGCGGCGATTGCATCGGCACCTCGCCAAGCACTTTCTCTAATTTCACGTAGGCGCTTTCCATGAGGCGCGAATGATATGCGCCTGCAACGTTGAGCATCGTTGCACGCCCAATACCGTATTCCTTCGCAACACCGACAGCGGTCTCCACGTTCGCCAACTCCCCGGAAATCACGATCTGGTTAGGCGCATTGATGTTCGCAATATCGACATCTTCATCCGCGGCGAGCCGGCGAACATCGTTTTCCAAGCCGCCAATCATAGCCGCCATTCCACCTTGCGTTGTCTCGCACGCTTCATCCATGAATTCGCCGCGCCTTTGCACAAGCTTGAGACCAGTTGCAAAATCGAACGTGCCCGCGGCTGCGTGCGCGGTAATTTCCCCTAACGACAGACCGGCCGCACCGCCGACTTCAAATTCACCGAAAGCGTCGCGAACCGATGCCAACGCAGCGAGCGAATGAACATAAAGCGCTGGTTGGCAATTAGAAGTCTTGGTCAATTCCTCTATCGGTCCGTTCCAGGCGATGTCGCACAAATTTCGACCGAGAATTTCGTTCGCCTGACGAAACAAATCCGCTGCCACAGAATATCGTGCAGCGAGATCCTGTCCCATTCCGATGCATTGCGCGCCTTGACCTGCGAAAAGCAGTGCGATTTTTTTTGGCATACGGAGACGTAGTTAATCGCGTTTCCTCCG
>DATARG010000047.1:0-3439 GCA_036264275.1 Candidatus Udaeobacter sp.
CAAACACCGAAAGGCCGATCCAAAATCCGACACCTGGTTGTCCGTGACTGTGCCAGGGGATAAACGGCACAATAAGCACAAGGCCTGCAACCATGGTCACCGCGATGAGCATCACCATAACGACCAGCGAGAACAGGAAGAAGCTGTTTCCTTCTCCACGAAATTCTTTCCACGGCTCGACGATCGCGGCGCGATTACGAACAACGCAGTCCATAAGAATGAATCGCCCCCGTGCTCGCAACCAGGCGACGACAACAATGAGCGCCAGGATCAAACAGACCAAAATGCAAATGCCTGTGATTAGAACCGGTTGCGGGATTTGACCTATTGTCTCATTAAACTTGTGCACTTCTTCGTGTCGTTTGTCTGGGTAGCTGAAGTTACCGCCTCCACGGCCCCCAAGGTTTGCAAGCCACGCAGCGAAACCGATTACAAGCCATTTCTTCAAATCGAACGGCTGAAACAGAATTCGCTTCATCAACTCGAACGCCTCACCGAATGGCTTAAAGATTTCGATCTTTGCTTCGGTTCCGTTCATATCCGATTTGCTGCCGACTGGCGGCGATTGTAGGGCAAGCTCATCGCTTGCCAAGCCAAACGAACAGCAAGCGAAGCCGCTGCCAGCCATTGTGGCGCGAACTGAACAAGGCAATCTTAACTCCATGTCGCAAGCAAAACGCCGCTATCCGATTGGTGCCGAATTGGTCGGCGAAAACCTGACGCATTTTCGCGTTTGGGCGCCGAAGGCGCAGAAAATTGATGTTGTTTTGCAAGACGCCCCGGAAGCGAAATCAAAATCCTTTCCACTAACAGCCGAGTCAGACGGGTATTTCTCAGGCACAGCCAACGCAAGCTCTGGCACTCGCTACCGTTTTCGCGTCAATCGGGCAGAGAATGTTTATCCCGATCCGGCGTCGCGTTTTCAGCCTGATGGTCCACACGGATGCTCGTGCGTCGTGGATCCGACACAATTCCGATGGACCGATGCAAACTGGCGCGGATTGAAACTAAAGGGCCAGATCTTTTACGAGATGCACATCGGCACGTTTACGAAGGAAGGTACGTGGCGAGCTGCTGCCGAACAGTTACCCGAGCTGGCACGCATTGGAATCACGGTCATCGAAATGATGCCAGTCGTGGAGTTCCCCGGCAGATTTGGGTGGGGCTATGACGGCGTCGATCTGTTCGCGCCTTCGCATTTGTATGGCACACCAGACGATTTGCGCGAATTCATAGATCGTGCACACTCGTTAGGCCTCGGTGTAATTCTCGACATCGTTTATAACCATTTCGGGCCGGACGGAAATTACCTGGGCGTTTACTCCGATCATTATCTCCTCAGAGGAAAAGGACATGAATGGGGCGACGTGATCAATTTCGACGGTCCTAATTCAGATGCAGTGCGCGAATTTTTCATCACCAACGGTTGTTATTGGATCGAGGAATTTCATTTCGACGGCTTCCGCTTCGACGCGACCCACGCGATTCAAGATCAATCTACAGAATACATTATTGCAGCAGTCGGCCGCGCCGCGCGCAAGGCAGCGGGTTCACGTTCCATAATTCTAATCGCCGAGAACGATCTGCAGGAATCAAAGATGACGCGGCCGCAGAATGAAGGCGGCGATAGTTTGGATGGAATGTGGAATGACGATTTTCATCATAGCGCCATCGTGGCGTTGACTGGTAAAGACG
Organism: Candidatus Udaeobacter sp.; assembly: GCA_036264275.1. Classification (GTDB taxonomy): domain Bacteria; phylum Verrucomicrobiota; class Verrucomicrobiia; order Chthoniobacterales; family UBA10450; genus Udaeobacter. The sequence goes on from DATARG010000047.1 coordinate 1,696, forward strand.
TCGGGTATTTCAGCGATTACTCCGGGAAACCGCAGGAATTCATTTCCGCTGCGAAGTACGGTTTCCTGTATCAGGGACAGGCGCCTTCGTGGCGAAAAGTCTTCCGCGGCACTCCTACGTTTGGACTTCCCGCGGAGGCTTTCGTCTGTTTCATCGAAAATCACGACCAAATCGCCAACACTGGTCGTGGTGACCGGCCGCGATTTCAAACTTCACCCGGTCGCTATCGCGCAATAATCGCGCTTCTTCTGCTTGGACCGTGGACACCATTGCTGTTTCAGGGCCAGGAATTCGGCGCGTCCACCCCTTTTCTATTTTTTGCCGACGTCGGCGATGCAGCCGTCCGCGATGCGATTCGCAAAGGTCGCGCTGAATTGCTGGCGCCATTCTTATCGCTTACCGAGGAAGAGACATTGAAGAGGCTGCCTGCGCCAGATGCCACCGGGGCTTTTTCGCGTTGCCAACTCGATTTTTCCGAGCGCGAAAAGAATCGCGAGCTGTACAATCTGCATATCGATCTCCTGAAATTGCGCCGGGAGGATTCTCAGTTTCGGCTCCAGGGTTCCGACGGCGTCGATGGCGCTGTCCTCGGGCCAGCAAGTTTCGTGCTTCGATACTTTTCGGAAAGAAATGACGACCGGCTATTGTTGGTGAATTTTGGTGAACGCCACGTTTTGCATCCTGCTTCGGAGCCTTTGCTGGCGCCGCCGCCAGGTCGCAAGTGGGGAGCGTTTTGGTGCAGCGATTCGCCGCGTTACGGAGGAGCGGATGGCGTTGCAACCGCAACTCCGCATCAATGGATTTTGCCAGCGGAATCTGCTATCGCGCTACGACCCGTATCGGAACGAATAACGGATTACACCTGAGCACTGCACGATTCCTTTCTCGCGCTGGTTTCAAATCAACATCACCACGGCGCAATTGGCAGACAATCAGAGGCAGGCGATGCCTCCAGTGAGGCTGAGCCAATAATTTTAGCGGCTGTGTATGACCGTCGGCTCCTGGGTTCCGGCGCTCATACAACATCGCTACAATCACCAATATCATCCGCCTGATCCGCGATTTAACTCAACGATCCCGTTTGCGCAGGACCGGCTAGCAGCGGATAACTTCCGCCGATGAAAATCAGTTGGGTCATTCTCGCAGCCGGTTTCATGGGCGTGTTTGCATTCGCACAAGACGCACCAACACCCACAATCACACCGCCCCCGAGAGTTTATCCCGTCGCGTTGCCGAATTACGACGAGGAGACGGCCACGCGATTGCAGATTTTTTTGGACAACAACGATTTTGCGCCTGGGAAGATCGATGGGAGAATGGGCGAATTTTTCCGGAAAGCCCTTATCTCATACAAGCACGCGCAGGCGATGCCAAAAACCGGCGCAGTCGATCAATGGATGCTCGATCAGGTGCCGGTGGCTTTCACGACCTACACGATCAGAGAAGAAGACCTGAAGCAGGTCGGCGATGTTCCCGGCAGTCATGCCGAGCAAGCGAAATTGAAATGGATGCCGTATACATCGCTGCTGGAATTTGTCTCCGAACGCTTCCATTCTGCGGAGGCGTACATTCAGAAACTCAATCCGGGGAAAAACTGGGAACACCTTCAGCCAGGCGAAACGCTCAAGGTGCCGAATGTCCTGCCCTTCGAAGTCGAGAAATTCACCGAAGGGAAGGTTCCCGAAAATCCGGCGTTCGCCTCCCGGAAGATTTTCGTCGATACACAGGAGCATTTACTTGAAGT
>DATARG010000088.1:0-3206 GCA_036264275.1 Candidatus Udaeobacter sp.
TGGTTCCAGCAACGGCAAACGATGGTCGACCTGGATCGTCTCGTACGCCACGGCGGTGACGCCTGATTTCAGCAAAGCCTCAGTAAGCGGTTTGCTTGCTGCCAGGTGCAAATACGTGAAAAGAATTTGGTCGCGACGCAATAACGGGAACTCTGCTTTGAGAGGTTCCTTGACTTTCACAATCATGTCAGCGCGCGCGAAAACGTCTTTTGCCTCCTCCACAATTTCCGCACCCGCTTTGACATAGTCCTGATCGGAGTAGCCGGAACCGAGCCCAGCGTCCCTTTCCACCAGGACGGAGTGGCCATGCTTGGTAAGTTCGTTTGTGCCGGACGGCAGCAACGCAACTCGCTGCTCTTGTTCCTTAATCTCCTTTGGGACACCGATGATCATGGTGCGAGGTGAGACTGATTAGTGAAAAATGAGACTTGGAATCAAGCTAAATCACTTCGGAGGTCTCACTTCTTAAATTAGTTGAGCGAAGGATCATCCGGAGCTGCGGCGAGCATCTTATACCACGGTCCAAGCGTCCGCATAATCTCAAACCACAGATTTGGCAGCCGATCAACTTTTAGCAGCGATGGATTGGCTTTCTGCACAACCCACGCTTTTTGTTTAACTTCGCTTTCGAGTTGGCCCGCTCCCCAGCCTGCGTAGCCGACAAAAGCGCAAACCGTCAGCAAGTTCTTTTGCGCCTGAGCATCACTCGCCTGGTCAAACGCGATATTGTGATTGAGCCTCAGGCCCGCGCCTTTCTGCCATTCAAACGCCGCAAACATAAGTTGATTTTTTCCAACCGGACCACCTAAAAATACCGGCACATCGGCGAACTCCCTTGGCGGCGCATCGGACACCAGTTCAGCCACCGGGCGGTCAAGGGGGCGATTGATTATTACACCCAGCGCGCCCTCGTCCGGTTCGTGTTCAGAAATGAAAAGTACTGTCCGCCGAAAGTTCGGGTCGGTCATATTGGGATGGGCGACCAGCAACGAACCAGAGAAATTACGCGCCACCCTTTCATGGCCCAAATTACGCATCCGAAACTAGAGACCGCGACGCACGCTTGCGCAACCTCCTCGATTGCGCTGGCAATCAGTGTCTTGTCGAGTGTGTCGTGTCGTCAGCTGCCGCAACTGCAGAACCGTCCGAAAATTTTTGGAATTTTTGTGTAAAATTTTGTTGCCAGTCGACGAAACCTCGCTTACAGCCTTGAAAGTTTTCTACGATTGTTCTGGGGGGAACAGCCGCCCTTCACGCCTATCGGGCGTGGGGGGCGGTAATTTTTTGGGGTTAAAAACCCTCGACGCTTTCTTCTTGCTCGTAATCTTGCTCTTGCTCGATTGCGTCTGAACAAACGTGCTCAACGCCGAACGTCCAAATGTCGAAACCCACAAACCCGCATCGTGTCGCGTGGCCGCTCGCCCTGGCGGCAATCGCCCTCATCATCGGAATAGTCGTTCTGATCATCTTCTTGCGTTTGGAGAGTTGGCCGGCGCGTACAGCGCGCCAAAGCACGGCTGAGCTGGAGAGGCTTGGCAAAAGCCTGGGCGCTGCGTTCATCGACATCGCGCATTTGCAACCGCGTATCACGATCAACAATCGCGTTTACATGGAACAGACGACGCCGGTTACCGAGCTGGTCGTCTTGTCACGCCGCGTTGCAGTCGAACACGAACTGCTTCATACATGGATCGGCAGCTCCAAACGCGTGAAGCTGCATGGCACATTTATTGCAAAAGCGGGCTTCGACTTACGGAATGGCCTAGCTGTCGATATTCGACCGCAGGAAATCGTCGTGCAGTTGCCGCACGCGCAGATTCTGGGAGTCGAGCAGCAACAAGTAGAGGTACTCGCATTTGAAAACGGATTGTGGAATCGCATTTCCGGACAGGATGTTCAAAGCGAATTGTCAGCGTTACCTGATTTGGCTTGGAAGAAAGCAGCAGAAAGCGGCTTGTCTGATGAAGCCGAAGGAACTTTGCAGCAACAACTCGAACAACGCATTCACACAACGCAACCACTGCGTTTGATCTTCAAGGACGAGAAGAAAAATGAATAGTGATCAGTGAAGTGTCATCAATATCCAAGTGACACATCCATGTGTAATTACCGATCATCGATCCCTTCGACATATTACCTCGGTCCATACTAATGCCGTTTAAGAATCGAATCCTCCTCATTATTTTGGTGATCGTTGTGGTGGCATTCGCCACTGTCCTGCTTGCACCAGTTGCTGTTTCCAATGGGGTTCGCATGTGGGTCTGGTGGTTCGCCCGCCAGCAGGGATTCGTGGCAACGATCGATAACGTCGATGCGCCATTTCTGCGTCCAATTGTCATTGGTCAGATTCACCTGAAGAGCGTACGTGACGACCCAGTTCGCATTGATGTCACCATGATTGACGCGCGAATAGTTTTAAATCTAAAGCACATCTTTCTGCACCTGAGCGGACGCGACATCCGAAATATCTCGATTCGAGAATTACACGCCGAACTGCATCGCAAGAATCCAAATGTGCAAACAGTCAGCGAGGGTAGCTGGGCAACGCTGCATCGTTTGCTTCCGGAAGCTTTAAGTATCGCCAAGCTTGAGACGCGGGTCGAGGATGGGCCGAGTTTAATTTTGCTGCGAAACGCTTCGCTATCTGCAAGCGAGACCGAACCCGGCCGGTTCACCGCTGCCGAGCTGATGATCGCCTCACCATGGGTACGCCAAACTTTTTCGCAACTCCGCGGCGCAACTCATTGGGAAGCCAATCGTTTGACACTCGCAGGACTGACTTTGACACACGGCCTCGATTTGCAGGCCGCGACGGTAGATTTTGCGCGACTTGGGAACCAGCGAATGGGGTTACAGTTCGACATCGATGCCTTTGGCGGGAAACTTCGCGCGAACATTTCGCACGAATGGCACTCGCAACATTCTAACTGGAAGATTGCAGGTGGCGCGGCCGACCTTTCACTCGCGCAAATTTCGGATGCACTGGGTTTTGCTGACCGCGTCGGCGGGTTGCTCCACGCCGGCAACTTCACCTTTCGCGGCAACCTGGCTGAACCGGACCGCGCAACCGCGTCGTTTTGGGGTGAATCAACCGGGCTCACCTGGCGCGATCGCACGGCAGAAGCGCTCATGTTGGGTGCTGCACTTTACAACCGGAAGATTGAGCTCCAGCAACTTTACATCAGGCAAAAAAGCAACCAGTTCAC